>NZ_BAAAXZ010000108.1:0-21235 GCF_039535865.1 Streptomyces thioluteus | reverse complement strand
ACCTTACCTTCAAAATGAGCGAAATGTCGGCTTGGCACTCCCCTCCAGGTCGGGCACCTACATAAAATTTTACCCTTGGCGTTTGACCATAATAACCAAGCAAAAGACCACGAATAATAGATTAACAGGAACAATTGCGTGCGATACCTCTCCCTGCAGTCTATTCAGGCACAACACAGATTAGTTGCCAACAGTGCATAGATCCGTAGATTATAATCCCCTTGGTCAGAAGATAATCTTATAAGAAGAATACTTCCCCACACCTTCCAAACCCCACACACCGAACGCCCACACATCACCCCCCAAACCTAAACAAAAACCTCAACATCAACAAACCAAAAAATCTCTCCCCCTCATCCCAACCCCATGTACCGCCAATCACCCAACTGAAATACGCTTCATCACAACACAAAGAAAAAGAGCCCTCGAAGACCCCCCCACAACAGCCCCTCCCTCATAAAAAAAGAAAAAAACAACCTGATATTCAAAAGAAAAAAAGCAGCAAAAAGGCAAAGTCACACAAAAAAATCGCCAGAGAAGTAAAAAATCAAACAGGAGACCCAAGACCCCATCACAAATCCCCGTCCATCACTCTGAGACAGTCAAAAAACACCTCTGTGTGGAACAGCACACCCAAACGACAATCACCCACCCCCGCTACCCAAAAACAATACCACAACCAAAAAAACCACTTCTAACAAGTCCCGCGCCCACGAACCAGGCAACACAAAGCACTAGCCAAAAGCCAAAACAAACACAACCACGCATCCGCAAAAACTCCAAAACACCCAACCAAAAAATCACGGCACTTCCACGTACCACGACCGGAAGCCCCCCCAATCTATACACACCTAAGGTACCCCCCCCACAAGGCTCCACACCCACCCAAAAGAAATGGCTAAGGCAGGAAGAGAGAAAATCTACATGGACATCCGCCGTTACACCTCGCAGGCGCCGTCCGGACTGGAGATCATCGCCAACGACGTGGACCCGGCGGTCTCGACCACGTTCAACGACGAGGACTACCGGCGGGCCATAGACGTCCTCGGCCGGCAGTACCCGATCATCCTCACCGACTCGGGCACGGGCCTGCTCTACAGCGCGATGCGCGGGGTCCTGGACCTCGCGGACCAGCTGATCATCGTCTCCACCCCGTCCGTGGACGGCGCGAGCAGCGCGAGCACGACGCTGGACTGGCTGTCGGCGCACGGGTACGCCGAGTTGGTGGGGCGCAGCCTCACGGTCATCTCGGGGGTGCGGGAGACCGGCAAGATGATCAAGGTGGAGGACATCGTCTCCCACTTCGAGACCCGGTGCCGGGGCGTGGTCGTCGTGCCGTTCGACGAGCACCTGGCGGCGGGGGGCCCCACGACCCCAGCCGCCCACGGTGTCAGCCGGGCGACACAGCCCGTGGATCCGGCTGCCCCGCTCGTGCCCTGCAACCTGCGGAGGTGTCCAGGTCCGGCGTCGAGTCGATCGAACTGCAATGCACCGCCGGCCTTTCCCCCGGGACACGTCACCCACCCGAAGTATCCGTTCACCATCGGATCCTTCCCGTTCCGGGCCCGTTCGGAAAACCGGGTAGTGAAATCCGGGCAGGCTGCGGGCGAATCGGCGGCACGGACGGCGCGCGAACCTTTGGCACGAGTAACGGCACATAGCTCGATAGTGCGAACCACGCCGGGCCCGCCGCCGCGGGAACATCCGTTTGCCCGCCCCGTTAGACTCTTCCCATGGCTTCCTTCTCTCGTGCATTAGACGGGCGCCGGTCGCCCGTAACCCGCAGCGGCAGATGTTATCCGCACCATAACACTATCCCGACGCTGCCGTCTCACACCTGCCCCGAGTAGTTCCCGTGATCACCAGCCTCACGCACGATCGAGCTGCGCGCCGTATGCGCCCGACGTCCTCATCGAGTCGGCCACCTTCCGGTATGCGCCTAATGAGGGCGACCGGCATCGGCCCTGGTCGGCCAGCAACGGAGCGGGCAAGACCACGCTCACCAAGTGCCTGGCCGCGAGGCATCCCCGCCGTGCCCGGCACCAGTCGAGCCGCTCAGGAGAGGTCAACTACTCACCTCACCTCCCGCAGGCCCCCACAGTACGCACCGTGGCCGAACAACCATCGGTGCACGTGCTTCGCGCACCAGCGTACCGGGCATCCTTCTCGGCCCGCGGCCTGGACTTCGCGGTGTCTCCGCAAAGATATGCCGCTAGTGAACGAGGACGCAGGGCCAAGCGGCAAGGCGGCCAAACGCGCAATGAGAAGGCCATGAAAGAAGTACGAGCGCCTGGTAGACAAGCAGGAGTTGGCCTCACCACAAGGGTCGGGTACACACGCCAGCCGAAGGGCCGAGGCCAGGCGACCATGCGCACGCCCAGCTCCGGCCTGCCCGAGCCGCATGGCCTGACCCAGCCGCTGCAACACCCTTCTCGACGGCGGTCAGCGGCCGCCGTCGAGCAACTGGCCCGGATACCTCTTCGCCGACGCGCCGACACGCTCTCCTAAACGAACGAGCCCACCCAACCACCTCGACGCGGACTCCATCGCCTGGGTCTGCGCGACTACCTCAAGACCTACCGCTGCGGCTTCGTCGTCATTACATCCGCACGACGTCGAACCAAAAATCGGTCGAGACCGTCCGTCAACAAGGTCTTCTACCTCGACGCCACCCGCTCGGTCATCGAGTCTGACAACATATCACGGCTTGGAAATGCTCTAACCAGACGCATGCGGCAGCGCGGGCCGACGAGTACGTGCCTGCAAAGCGGGAGTCGTGGCACAACAATCTGCCGTAGAAGAAGGCCGGCCGCCCTCAATCCCGAGGCCGGACACCAGAGGATGCGTGCCAAAGGCACCGAACCAAGACCGTGTCAAGCCGCCGCGCAGGAACCATGGCAAGCGCGGGCCGGCGGCTGCCAGGTCCGGCCTTCGAGGCGTCAGTAAGCGCGTGCCTCCGAAGCGGTCCCAAGCTGCGACATTGTTTGTATAGCTTCCCCATACCCCGAGCCCGCGCCCTGCGGCAAGACCCCGCTCACGGCCGAGGGCCTGTCCAAGTCCTACGGCTCGCTGGAGATCTTCACCGACGTCGACCTGGCCATCGACAAGGGCTCGCGCGTGGTCATCCTCGCCTCAACGGCGCGGGCAAGACCCACGCTGTCTGCGGCTGCTCGCCGGCGCCGAGAAGCCCGACACCGGTGCGGTCACCCCCGGCCACGGCCTCAAGCTCGGCTACTACGCGCAGGAGCACGAGACGCTCGACCCGGACACGCACGGTCCTGGAGAACATGCGCTCCTCCGCCCCCGACCTCGACCTGGTCGAGGTCCGCAAGACGCTGGGTTCCTTCCTCTTCTCCAGGCGACGACGTCGACAAGCCCGCCGGCGTGCTCTCCGGCGGCGAGAAGACCCGGCTGGCGCTGGCGACGCTGGTCGTCTCCTCCGCCAACGTCCTCCTCCTGGACGAGCCCACCAACAACCTCGACCCCGCCAGCCGCGAGGAGATCCTCGGCGCGCTGCGCACCTACAAGGGCGCCGTGGTGCTGGTGACGCACGACGAGGGCGCGGTGGACGCGCTGGAGCCGGAGCGCATCATCCTGCTGCCGGACGGTGTGGAGGATCTGTGGGGTCCGGACTACGCGGACCTGGTCGCCCTCGCCTGAGGCGCTCCCCGGGCTCGCTTGATCAGTCCCGTACCGATCATTCGGCCGATGCGTGATCCTTCATATGAGTGAGGACGGCTCGTACCCCGGTGTGGTGGAACGCTCCGGCGCACGCAGGGCACCGGCCCTCGGCCGTGCTCTGCCCCCGCACTCCCCGCTCCGTCCCTGACCTGCCGCTTCACCGGGCCACCCGTACGGCCGTACGGCCGGTTCGGGACGGAATCGCCTGCTCCGGGCGCTGTCCGCGGCCCGGATCGCGGAAACCTTCTGTCATCGACCTTGCCGAATGGGTGGCCAGGATCCCGGCAAGGGGTGATCATGAGAGACAAGAGGCGCATCTCCCATGAGGAGGCACGGGTGGCCGAGACTCTGAAGAAGGGCAGCCGGGTGACCGGCGCCGCGCGCGAGAAGCTCGCGGCAGACCTGAAGAAGAAGTACGACTCCGGTGCGAGCATCAGGGCGCTGGCCGAAGAGACCGGCCGCTCCTATGGCTTTGTCCACCGGATGCTCAGCGAATCCGGCGTGATCCTGCGGGGTCGCGGCGGGGCGACGCGTGGCAAGAAGGCCCGCCTCGGCCTGACACCGCGCACCTGTCGGGCACTAAGCATGGACAGTGCCACCCGGTCGGCGGACGTTCCGGCCGGGTGGTTACTGTGGCAGTCACTTGTTGCTGACTGCAGTTCCGACTCCGGAGGCTTCCATGACCGCCCCGCAGGCCCTGCTCGACCAGGACGGCGTGCGGCTCACCGTGCTCGACGCGGTGGCCACCGTCACGATGAACCGTCCCGCCAAGCGCAACGCCCAGTCGCCCGCCATGTGGCGGGCACTCACCGAGGCCGGGCGGCTGCTGCCCGGGCAGCGTGCGGGTCGTGGTGCTCCGGGGCGAGGGCAAGTCCTTCTCCGCGGCCTCGACCGGCAGGCGTTCACGCCCGAGGGGTTCGACGGGGAGCCGTCGTTCCTCGACCTGGCGCGCGGTTCCGAGGCCGACCTGGACGCGGAAATCGCCTCCTATCAGCGGGCGTTCACCTGGTGGCGGCGGAACGACATCGTCTCCATAGCCGCCGTGCAGGGCCATGCGATCGGCGCGGGCTTCCAGCTCGCCCTCGCGTGCGACCTGCGCGTCTGCGCGGACGACGTGCAGTTCGCCATGCGCGAGACCAGCCTGGGGCTGGTGCCCGACCTGGGCGGCACCCAGCCGCTCGTCGGACTCGTCGGCTACGCACGGGCGTTGGAGATCTGCGCCACGGGGCGTTTCGTCCACGCCGCGGAGGCCGAGCGCGTCGGCCTGGCCAACCTCGTCGTGCCGACGGGCGAACTCGACGCCGCGACGGACGACTTGGCGGCGGCGCTGCTGGCGGCTCCCCGGGACGCGGTCGTCGAGACGAAGGCGTTGTTGCGGGGCGCGGTGGGTCGTGCGTACGACGAGCAGCGGGTGGAGGAGCGGGCGGCGCAGGGGCGGCGGTTGCGGGACCTGGCGGGTCTGGGGGAGTGAGTTTTCCCCAACCCCGCCCTTTCACCGTTTCCTCCGGGGAGACCCCGGACCCCGTTCGCCCTTCGGGCGAAGTCCTCAAGCGCCGGACGGCTGAATAGCCCGTCCGGCGCTTGAGGACTGGGGGTACCCCCTCTGGGGGAGGGACAGGGGCACTCCTAACCGCGGCCCACGGCCGCGACGACCACCGCCCCGCCCGCCACTTCCCGCACTGCCCGGGCCACATCCAGCACCCGGAACCCGGCGGCCACCTCGATCCACGTTCCCGCTCCCACGGCGTGTGCCGCCACAACACCCGGCACGGGCAACGAGCCGGACAACACCGGCCCTTCCGGAACCGGAACCGGCGGCACCGACTCCACCACCCCGCACATCAACCCCCTCCACCACCAACCCCACCCTCTCCTCCGCCACCCGCAACAACGCCTCCCGCACCCGCCCCGCCACCATCGGCAACGGCTCCCCGAGCCCCGCCGTCATCTCCACGGAGATCCGCACCGGCCCGGCCGGCAGGGCGCTCGGCGGGGCCGGGACGGGCCCGGGGGAGACCGGCGCCGCAGCGCTCCGGTCCAGACGGACGATGCCCAGGCACACCCCGGCGGCGTCGGCGCGGCCCGCAGCACCGCCCCCGCGCCGCCTCCGCGATCCACGCCCCGTCCTCCGCCCCGCCCAGCGGCAGCAGCCTCCCCAGGGCGAGTTGCCGGCGGACCGCACCGGATCCGTCCATGTCCGTCCTCCTGCCGTACACGCCGCGAAGTTCGCATCGACAAGGCATATCGTGTCAACAGATCGGTGCGCGCCATGTTCCTCCCGCGGAAGACTTCCCTGGAAGCGAGGCGAACGACCATGACCGACACGCCGGGCGGTCCGGACGGACCGGGAGCGGCCAAGGAGCCCAAGGAGCGCAAGGAACCCAAGGAGTACGTGGCGCCGGCCGACCGCGGGCGCACCACCATCGCGGACGGCGTCGTGGAGAAGATCGCCGGGCTGGCGGCCCGTGACGTGGTCGGCGTCCCACACGATGGGCAGCGGGTTCGCGCGCACCTTCGGCGCGGTGCGCGACCGGGTGCCCGGCAGCGGCAAGTCCGCGACGCGCGGGGTGAAGGCGGAGGTCGGCGAGGTCCAGACGGCGCTCGACCTGGAGATCGTCGTCGACTACGGCGTGGCGATCGCCGAAGTGGCCCGCGCCGTGCGGGAGAACGTCATCGCCGCGGTGGAGCGCATGACCGGTCTGGAGGTCGTCGAGGTGAACATCGCCGTCAGCGATGTGAAGCTGCCCGACGAGGAGGAGGAAGAGCCGACGCCGAGGATCCAGTGACCGGGCCGGTGACCCCCGTGATGAGGAGCGCGCGATGAGCATGGCCGTGGTCGGCTCGATCGTCGGCATGGCGCTGGGATTCGCCGGGTACTTCGGCGGGTTCGGCGCCTTCCTGCTGGTGGCGGCGCTGGGTGCCGTCGGTTTCGTCGTGGGCCGGTTCCTGGACGGCGACCTGGACGCGGGCGACTTCTTCCGTCCGCGCGACCGCGACCGTGATCGCGACCGTGACGACCGGCGGCGGTAGCCGATGACCGTCGCGCGGGGAGGGCGGGCCGTGGAACCGGCCCGACGAGGAGCCACCCGGATCGCCGACCGCGTCGTCGCGAAGATCGCCTCGCAGGCCGCGCGCGAGGCGCTGGACGACGTCGGCGAAGAAGGGGAGCCCCCGTACGCATCCGTGACCGTCCACGAGGAGACGGCCCGGGTGACCGTGTCCGTCGAACTCGGCTACCCGGCGGACATCGCCGCGCGCTGCCGCGCCGTGCGGCGGCGGATCGCCGAGCGGGTACGGGCGTTGGCGGGCATGGAGGTGCCGGAGGTCGTGGTCACCGTAGAGCGGCTGCACTCGCGGCACCTGCGGCACGGCGGGGCGGAGCGGGTGCGGTGACCGGGCCCGGGGAGGACGGGAACGGCGGCCGCGCGGGCCGCTTCTGGTCGGCCCGCCGGGTGCCTGCCGCGCTGGTCGCGGTCGTCGTGCTGGGCGCGGCGGGGCTCCTCCTCTACGACGTGGCGGCGGTACGGGCCGGCCGCCCGGCCCTCGGCTGGCGGCGCCGGCTCGCCCGTGAACTCGCCCACCGGCACCTGGAGAACGGCTGGATCGTCGCCGGTGCGGTGGTCGCGGTGCTGCTGGGGCTCTGGCTCGTCGTCCTGGCCCTGACGCCCGGCCGCCGGGGCGTGCTGCCGATGCGGCGCGACAGCCCCGACGTCCGGGCCGCGCTCGACCGGCGCGCGGCGGCGCTGGTGCTGCGGGACCGGGTGATGGAGGTCTCCGGGGTGCAGTCCGTACGGGTCGACGTCGGCCGGCTGACGGTCCGGGCGCGGGCCCGGGCGCACTTCCGGGACCTGGACGAGGTGCGGGCGGACGTGGACGGCGTTCTCGCCGACGGCGTACGGGAGCTGGGGCTCGCCCGGCGGCCCGTCCTGTCGGTCCGCGTCCACCGGCCGCCGAGGCGGTGAGCGCGGTGCTGCGTCCGGTGAACCGTGTGCTGGTGGGGCTGGCGGGGCTGGTGCTGGTGGCACTCGGCGGGGCGGTGCTCGTCGGCGCGCTGGACCTGCCCCGGCACTGGGACTTCTCCCTGCCCTCCGGCTGGCCGTTCCAGGGGCCGGACGACGTCCTGCTGACGGACGCGGACCGGCGGCGGTGGCGCCACCGCCGGTGGTGGTGGCCCGTCGTGATCGGCGTGCTCGCGGTGCTGGTGCTGGTGGCCCTGTGGTGGCTGCTGGGGCAGCTGCGCCGGCGACGGGTGCGGGACGTGGCGCTCGCCGACGACGACCCCGTCGTGCTGGTGCGCGGACACGCGGTGGAGGAGGCGCTGGCGGCGGAGGCGGGGGCCCTGGACGGGGTCGAGCGGGCGGTGGTGGTGTTGTCGGGGCGGAGGGCGGCGCCGGAGGTGCGGGTGACGATCGTGCTGTCGCCCGGGGCGGTGCCGGAGGCCGTGCTGCGGCGTCTCCGCACCGAGGTGCTGGAGGCGGGCCGGACGTCTCTGGGGTTGGGGCGGCTGCCGGCGGAGGTGCGGCTGCGGGCGCTCCGCCATCGCGCGGAGCGCGTGGGGTGACCTTGCCCCCGACCCGCCCTTTCACCATTTCTTCCGGGGCTCCGCCCCTGCACCCCGGCGGGGGCTCCGCCCCCTGCACCCCTGACCAGGGCTGCGCTCTCCGTTCGGGGCTGCGCCTCGGACCCCGCAACGCGGCTGCGCCGTGTTCGTCCTCAAACGCCGGACGGGCTGGTTCAGTCCGTCCGGCGCTTGAGGACGGCGTCCGAAGGCTGCTTCCGGGCAGGCGCGCAGTCCCCGGTCCTGGTCAGGGGTGCAGGGGGCGGAGCCCCCGGTGGGGTGCAGGGGTGAAGCCCCGCGACCTCTGCGCGGAGCGCAACCCCGCCCCCACCGCGCGGAGCGCGGTGCCGGGCCGAGGGGCGGAGCCCCGGGAGAAACGGTGAAAGGGCGGGCCAGGGGCAACCCCCCCTCACCCCACCACGGGAACCGACTCCTCTTCCGCCGCCTTCGCGGCCCCAGCCGCTTCCGCCAGCCGATCCCGCCGCTCACGCCGCACCAGAATGACCCACCCGACGGGCACGAACGCCGAGAACAGCCACCACTGCACCGTGTACGCCATGTGATTGCCGATGCTGCTGTGATCCGGCTCGTCGATCGTCTGCGGCTGCCCCTCGCCCGCGGGGGAGATGAGCTCCAGATAGCCGCCGAGCAGCGGCCGGTGCAACTCCTTCGCCTGCCGCTCGCTGTTGATGATCATGATCATGCG
Source organism: Streptomyces thioluteus (assembly GCF_039535865.1). Taxonomy (NCBI): domain Bacteria; kingdom Bacillati; phylum Actinomycetota; class Actinomycetes; order Kitasatosporales; family Streptomycetaceae; genus Streptomyces; species Streptomyces thioluteus. The sequence goes on along the minus strand of NZ_BAAAXZ010000108.1, from coordinate 12,290 downwards.
GGGCGGCAGCCCCTTGGTGTCGCGGATGCCGCTGCCCGGGTCCTCGTCGGCGCGCAGCCGCCCGGTGAGGTCGATCCGGCCCGCGGGCGGGGCGGGGACCTTCGGGTACTCGCGCTGCCCGGCGTCGGCCGGGATCCAGCCGCGGTTGACGAGCACCGCCCTGCCGTCGTCCAGGACGAAGGGCGTGACGACCATGAAGCCGGACTTGCCGGAGTTGTCGGTCCGCAGGCGGACCACGACCTCGCCCTTGGGGTCGTACGACCCCTTCGCCGTGACCGGGCGCCAGACGTTCTCGCGCGGCACCTCACGGCCGGGCGCCGTCAGATCGGTGACGGGCGAGGGTGTGTGTTCGAGGCTGCGGCCGATCTGGTTGTTGCGCGCCACCCGTTGCTCATGGCGATGCAGCTGCCAGAAGCCCAGTTTGATCATCACCGGGATGAGGACGAGCCCCACGAGCGTGAGGATCACCCACTGCCGGGTCAGCAGGAAGCGGTACACGCATGTGACGGTACCTGGTGCGGTTCGTCCCTCATCGGCCGGGTGTGCCGGGCCGGGCCCCCTCCGCCGGCATCACGTGCGAGAGCAGCTGCACGAAGGCGGCCTCGTCGACGACCGGCGTCCCGAACTGCCGGGCCTTGACGGTCTTGGACGTGTGGGAGTCCGGATCGTTGGTGACCAGCAGGCTCGTCAGCCGCGAGATGCTCGTCGCCACGTGGAGCCCGGCCTCGATCGCCCGGTCCTCCAGCAGCTCCCGGTCGATCGAGGTGTCGCCGGAGAACGCCACCCGCATGCCCTGAATGAGCTGTTTGCCCGGTTCGTAACGGCCCGGGTTGGGGTACGGGCAGGCGGGCCGCTTGCGGCTCGGCCGCCACGTCGCCGCGCCGCCGCCGCGGTGCTGCCAGGACGGCTGGTACCCGACGGTCGCCGAACGGACGGCCGCCGGGCCGTCGGACCACTCCGTCAGCGGCTGGCAGGCCAGCAGCGGCAGCCGCAGATTCGCCTCCGCCGCCAGCGCCAGGCTCGGCCGGAACGCCTCCGCCAGCACCCGGGCGTCGTCCAGCGCGTGGTGCGCCTGCCGCTGCTCCACCCCGTAGTGCGCGGCCAGGGACTCCAGCTTGTGGTTGGGCAGCGGCAGCCCGAGCTCCTTGGAGAGCGCGATCGTGCACAGCCGTCGGCGCACCGGCGCCTCGGAGCCGGCCCGCGCGTACTCCCGGGCGATCATCGACCAGTCGAACGCGGCGTTGTGCGCGACCAGCACCCGCCCGTCCAGCCGCTTCGCGAACTCCTCCGCGATGTCCTCGAACAGCGGGGCGTCCGCGAGCACTTCGGTGGTGAGCCCGTGGATCCACACCGGGCCGGGATCACGGCGGGGGTTGACCAGTGTGTACCACGAGTCCTCCACCCGGCCGCGGCCGTCCAGTTGGTACACGGCAGCCGACACTATCCGGTCGTCCCGGGCGAGCCCGGTGGTCTCCACGTCGACGACCGCGTATCCCTCGGGATACGCGGCCGGCCACGGGGTGGGCGATGCGGCTGCGATGCGGTCTTCGAGCATGGTCCAAGAGCTTACGGGCCCGCACTGACAGCGCTTCGCCGCCTCCCCGCCGATCCTGGCCGAACCCACGGTAACGACGATCGATACCCGAGGGTAACAACCCCTAGCCGTACGGCCGTCGGCGTGTTTATGGTGCCGTCATGCCGCACCTTCCGGATGTCGTGTTGTGGTCGGTCCCCGCCTTCACCGTGCTCACCGTGATCGAGGCGGTGAGCTACCGCCTCCATCCCGACGACGAGGCCGAGGGCTACGAGACCAAGGACGCGGCGACCAGCATCGGCATGGGCATCGGCAGCGTGGTCTTCGACGCGCTCTGGAAGATCCCCATCGTCGCGATCTACACCGCGATCTACGAACTCACGCCGCTGCGCGTCCCGCTGCTGTGGTGGACGCTGCCGCTGATGCTGCTCGTCCAGGACTTCTTCTACTACTGGTCGCACCGCGGCCACCACGTGATCAGGATCCTGTGGGCCTGCCACGTCGTGCACCACTCCAGCCGGAAGTTCAACTTCACCACCGCGCTGCGCCAGCCGTGGACCACCTGGACCGTCTGGCCGTTCTACGTGCCGATGGTGGCGCTGGGGGTGCACCCGGCGGCCGTCGCCTTCTGCTCGGGCGCCAACCTCGTCTACCAGTTCTGGGTCCACACCGAACGGGTCGGAAGGCTGCCCCGGCCCTTCGAGTACGTCCTCAACACCCCCTCGCACCACCGGGTGCACCACGCCTCCCAAGGCGGCTATCTGGACCGCAACTTCGGCGGGATCCTCATCGTCTGGGACCGGCTCTTCGGCTCGTTCGTGGCGGAGGGGGAACGGCCCGTCTACGGGTTGACGAAGAACATCCACACCTACAACCCGCTGCGCGTCGCCACCCACGAGTACGCGGCCATCGCCCGCGACGTACGCGCGGCCCGCACCTGGGGCGAGCGCGCGGGAAGGATCTTCCGCGGCCCGGGCTGGCAGCCGAAGGGTTTCGAGCCGACGGGTCCCGGGAGGGCCCGCGCCTCGGCCTCCGGGCCCGGGCGGGCCCGAGTTCCCGGCCCTGGTGCCCCGTCCGCGCGTGAGAAGGCCGGCCGGTGAGGGCGCTGCGCCGCCCCCGGCTCGCCTGGGCGGCCGCGGGCGTCCACCTCGGGGCCCTGCTCACCGGGGCCACGCCCGTCGCGCGGGCCACCAAACCGGCGCTGATGCCGTTGCTCGCGGAGTACGTCCTCGTCCGCGGCGGGCCTCCGCTGCTCGCGGTCGCGCTGCTGCTGGGCTGCGCGGGGGACGTCCTGCTCCAGGCCGGTGGCGAGACGGCGTTCCTGCTGGGGATGGGCGCGTTCGCGGCCGGGCACCTGTGCTACCTCGGGCTGTTCGCCCGGCACGGAGCCAGGCATGGAGCCCGGCCGACGGGCCGGACGGGTCCGACCGCCGCACCGGGTGCTCCGGGCCGGTCCGCCCGGCCCGGAGCACCCGGAGTCCCCGCCGTCGGCTACGCCGCCGCCTGGGCCGGGACGACCGCCCTGCTCTGGCCGGGCCTGCCGGAGCGGCTCCGGCCGCCCGTCGCGCTGTACGGGCTGCTGCTGACGGCGATGGCGTACGGCGCGCTGCGCACCGGCCGCCGGGGCGCGGCGGGCGGTGCGCTCTTCCTGCTCTCCGACACCCTCATCGCGTCCGGCCTGGCCGGGTGGCCGCAGGCCCGCACACCCCAGTTCTGGATCATGCTGACCTATCTGGGGGCGCAGGCGCTGCTGGCGGACGCGGTGGTGCGGGCGGCGGCGGGGGCGGAAGACACCGGGCACCGGCCCGGTCCCTTCCGCCGGTGGAGCGGGCTCCAGTGGAGCGGACTCCGGTGGAGCGGACGTCAGCCGCGGGCCGCGGCCAGGGCGTCGACGATGCCGTAGCCGTAGTGGCTGTTGATGTTCTTGGTGCCGACGCAGGGCGCGTCGGCCGGAGCCTGCGCCGGGCAGCCCGGGTTCGTGGCCTGGGCCTTGAGGATCCACTGGATCTCCGCCGCGTTGGACTTCGGGTGGGTGCTCTTCAGCAGCGCCACCACGCCCGCGACGTGCGGGCCGGCCATCGAAGTGCCCTGGAGGAAGCCGTAGTCGCCGCCGGGGAGGGTGGAGAGGATGCGGCCGTCCTTGGCCGGCGCCTCCGGGATCTGGCGGGCGTCACCGCCGGGGGCCGCCACGTCGATGGCGCCCAGGCCGTAGTTGGAGTAGTACGACTTCAGCGAGTTGACGCCGGTGGCGGAGACGGTGATGACACCGGGCAGCTGGGCCGGGACGTCCAGGCACTTGGCCGGGTCGATGTCGCGCGAGCCGGGCTTGGTGTCGTTGGGGCTCGACGAGTCGGTGATCTTCTTGGCCGCCAGGTCGAAGTTGGAGTTGCCGGCCGAGGCGACGTTGACGACGCCCTTGCGGTCGGCGTACTGCACCGCGCGGTTGACCGCGTCGGCGATGGCCCGCTGGTCGGCGTCGTCCGTGCAGTTGAACATCCACGGGTCGACGTAGTAGCTGTTGTTCGTCACCGATATGCCGTGGTCGGCGGCGAAGACGAAGGCGCAGACCACGCTCTCCGCGTAGAAGAAGCTGCCCTTGGCGGTGCTCACCTTGAGTGCGGCTATCTTCGCGTTCGGAGCGACCCCGGCCACGCCGATGCCGTTGCGGGCCGCGGCTATGGTGCCGGCCACGTGCGTGCCGTGGTAGTCCGTCGCGGGGTTGAACGGCCGCCAGGCGCCGGGGCTGGTGTCCGCCTTGCCGGTGACGCAGCTGGCCGACTGGGAGCGGGAGAAGTTCGGCGCGAGGTCGGGGTGGGTGTCGTCGACACCCGTGTCTATGACGCCGACGGTGACCTTGCGGCTGCCCGGGTTGACCTTCGCGGCCTTGTCGGCCTTGATGGCCGGGAGGTCCCACTGGAGGCTCTCCAGCGGCTCCTGGGCCGACTTGCCGGACTTGGCGGCCTTGGCCGCCTTCGCCGCGGCGGCCGCGTACGACTTCGGCAGCTTGAGCTTCTCGGGCTTGCCCACGTCCGTGGTGGCCGCCGGGGTGATCGGGGCGGTACGGGTGGCGCCCGCGGACTGCACGCCCGGCACGGTGCGCAGGGTCTTGGCGAAGTCGGGGTTGCCCGAGTGCGCGACGATGACGCCGATCTTGTCGTACGACTCGACGATGCTGCCGCCGTTCTGTCCGACGGCCTTCTTCACCGCGTCGAGCGTGCCGCGCTCGGTACCGGTGTTGACGACGTACGACAGCAGCGGGCCGTCCGTCTTCACCGTGGCCTTCGCGGCCGGGGCGGCGGCCGAGGCGACGCCCGGCAGGAAGCCGAGAGACGCGGTGAGCGCGAGGCCGACGGGCACGGCGAGGAGGGCGTGCCGGCGTCTGGTTCGCAGATGAGCCATGGGAACTCCACATCATCCGGGCCGTCCGGCGCACCAGACGTGCGCGGACGGGTACATGACGAGTGAAGCTAGCGCCGATCATGGCCGCGGAGCAATGAATTCCCCAAGAAAGCGGTGGACTGCACTGCTTGTTCAGGCCTTGCGCCCGTTCAGGCCCTGCCCGGACTCCGCTGCGCCGCGATGCGCAGTGCCTCGATACGCAGCGCCTCGATGCTCAGCGGCGGGAGCGGCACCCTCGGCCCGTACCACCGGCCGGCGGCCGGGACCGCCGCGGGCCGGCCGGTGCGCACGGCCGGCAGGGGTGCCGTCAACCTGATGATTCCGAACGGTCGTCGACCGGGGGACTGCCGCCGATGCGGCAACTCGGTGCTCACACCAGGTCAACGAGGCTTCCTCCGGCCGGTTTTGCCCCTCCCCACCCCGCTCCGCCATTCAACGACCGCCCCCCTGTCGCATACTGCGGTGTCCCTCTACGATGCGTGACCCGGATCACAGCTTCGGCTCGCGCCCGCACCCACCACCGTCAGGAGAGGCCGTGGACTCAGAAGAGGTCGCGGAGACCCCCGCCCCCACCCCCGCCACCACGCCGCCCCGGCCGCCGGAGGGGCCGCCGCGCCCCGGCGTCCCCGCGCAGCCCGACCGTTTCCTCGCGGTCCAGGCGAGCGAGGAGTTCGGCGAACTGCGCAGGGCGCACCGCTCCTTCGCGTTCCCGCTCACCGTCGCCTTCGTCGCCTGGTACCTGCTCTACGTGCTGCTGTCCAACTACGCGGGCGGCTTCATGGACACCGTCCTTGTCGGAAACATCAACGTCGCCCTCGTGTTCGGCCTCGCCCAGTTCCTCACCACCTTCCTCATCGCCTGGTGGTACTCCCGGCACGCGGCGGCCCGCATCGACCCGAAGGCCGAGGCCGTCAAGGCCCGCATGGAGGCGGCGGAATGAGCACCCCCAGCACCCCCTTCACGGTCCTGGCCGCCGCCGGAGGCGCCGGCGAGCACCGCACCCTGATCATCACGCTGTTCTCGGTCTTCGTCGCCATCACCCTGGGCATCACCGTCTGGGCGGGCCGGCAGACCAGGAGCGCCGAGGACTTCTACGCCGGCGGCCGCTCCTTCACCGGCTTCCAGAACGGCCTGGCCATCTCCGGCGACTACATGTCCGCGGCGTCCTTCCTCGGCATCGCCGGCGCCATCGCCCTCTTCGGCTACGACGGCTTCCCTCTACTCCATCGGCTTCCTCGTCGCCTGGCTGGTCGCCCTGCTGCTGGTCGCCGAACCGCTGCGCAACTCCGGCCGGTTCACCATGGCCGACGTCCTCGCCCACCGCCTGGCGCAGCGCCCGGTGCGCACCGCCGCCGGCACCTCCACCATCGTCGTCTCGATCTTCTACCTGCTGGCCCAGATGGTCGGCGCGGGCGCGCTCGTCGCCCTGCTGCTCGGCGCCAGCGGCGAGGGGGCGCGGCGCTGGATCATCGTCCTGGTGGGCCTGGTGATGGTGCTCTACGTGACGATCGGCGGGATGAAGGGCACCACCTGGGTGCAGATCGTCAAGGCGGTCCTGCTCATCGCGGGCACCCTGCTGATCACGATCCTCGTGCTCAACAAGTTCGACTGGAACCTTTCCACCTGCTCGGCGCCGCCGCCGACAAGAGCGGCAAGGGCAGGGCGTTCCTCGAACCCGGGCTCCAGTACGGCAAGGACGGCACCTCCAAGCTCAACTTCGTCTCGCTGGGCCTGGCGCTCGTCCTCGGCACGGCCGGACTGCCCGCACATCCTCATCCGCTTCTACACCGTGCCCACCGCCAAGGCGGCCCGGAAGTCGGTGAACTGGGCGATCGGCATCATCGGCGCCTTCTACCTGATGACCATCGCGCTGGGCTTCGGCGCGGCGGCCCTCGTCGGCTCCAAGGCGATCATCGCCTCGAACGAGTCCGGCAACACCGCGGCGCCGCTGCTCGCCGAGGAGGTCGGCGGGGGAGCGGGATCCACCGGCGGCGCCGTGCTGCTCGCGGTGATCTCCGCCGTCGCCTTCGCCACCATCCTCGCCGTGGTCGCCGGCCTCACCCTCGCCTCGTCCGTGTCCTTCGCGCACGACCTGTGGGCCAACGTCATCCGCAAGGGCGCGACCGGGGAGAAGGAGGAGGTCCTCACCGCGAAGATCGCGGCGGTGGTCATCGGCGGGATCTCCATCGTGCTGGGCATCTTCGCCCACCGCCTCAACGCGGCCGCCCTGGTGGCGCTCGCCTTCGCCGTCGCCGCCTCGGCCAACCTCCCGACGATCCTCTACAGCCTCTTCTGGAAGCGCTTCACCACCCGGGGCGCCCTGTGGTCGATCTACGGCGGACTCGTCTCCTCCGTCACCCTGGTGATCTTCTCGCCGGTCGTCTCGGGCAACCCCAAGGCGCTCTTCCCCCGGACGAGCTTCGACTGGTTCCGCTGAGCAACCCCGGACTCGTCTCCATTCCGCTCGGCTTCCTGCCTCGGCTGGCTCGGCTCGCTGGTCCCGCAGGAGACGCCGGACCCGAAGAAGTACGCCGAACTGGAGGTTCCGTTCGCTCACCGGCTACGGGGCGCACTGACCACCGTCCCCCCTCTTCGCCGGATCCCCCGAGGCCTCAACGAACTGTTGATGCCCCGGGGGATCGCGTACAGCGCTGCGGACCATCGGCCCAACGGTCACCGGCTATCGCGGGAGGGGCAGCGCCGTGCTCATCGACACCCTACGGCCGTGTCGCCACGGACCTGAGAGGTCTCCCTCACCGACCGCTGCAAACTCCGCTGCACCTACTGCATGCCCGAACGAGGGCCTCCAGTGGCTCGCCCGCCAGGACCTGCTCACCGACGACGAATCGTCCGCCTGGTGGGGATCGCCGTCACCCGGCTCGCATCACCGGGTCCGCTTCACCGGCGGCGAACCGCTGCTCCGCCCGACTCGTCTCCATCGTCGAACGCTGCGCAGCGCTCGCGCCGCGTCCCCGGATGTCCCTCACCACCAACGGCATCGGCCTGGCCCGCACCGCGACCGCCCTGCGGGAGGCCGGCCTCGACCGGGTCACGTCTCCCTCGACACCCTGCGCCCCGACGTCTTCCGGCAACTCACCCGGCGCAAGCGCCACCAGGACGTTCCTCGACGGCCTCGCCCGCCGCCCGGGCCGCCGGGCTCGACCCCGTCCAAGGTCAACACGGTCCTGATGCCCGGCCTCAACGACGACGAGGCCCCCGACCTGCTCGCCTGGGCGATCGATGAACGGGTACGAGCTGCGCTTCATCGAGCAGATGCCGCTGGACGCCCAGCACGGCTGGCGGCGCGAGGAGATGATCACCGCCGGGACATCCTGGCGAGCCTGCGCACCCGCTTCGCGCTCACCCCCGAGGAGGGCCGCGGCTCCGCCCCCGCCGAGCGCTGGCTCGTGGACGGCGGCCCGGCCCGGGTCGGCGTCATCGCCTCGGTCACCCGGCCGTTCTGCTCGGCCTGCGACCGCACCCGGCTGACCGCCGACGGGCTAGGTGCGCACCTGCCTGTTCGCCACCGAGGAAACGGATCTGCTGCGGGGCGCTGCGCTCGGGGCGCCGACGACGCGGAGATCGCCCGGCGCTGGCAGCGGGCGAATGTGGGCAAGAAGGCGGGCTCCGGCCTGGACGACCCGTCGTTCCTCCATGCGCGCGGCCGGCCGATGTCCGCGATAGGCGGCTAGCTCCGCGTCTCCCATTCCTGAAGCGTCACCACGTCCCTTGAGGAAGGCCGCGCACGCCGAGGAACTCCGACAGGTGCTGCGCGGTGTTCCTCGCACGCGAGCAGGTCTTGCGGCGCTCGGGGTGTGCAGCTTGGGGTTGTTCGCCACGCCAGCACCCACACGGCGGGGGGCACGGCAGCCCTTGGCGGAACAGGATGGGAGCGGCGGATGTGTCGGGAGAGGTACACCCGTCAACTCTACGTGCCGGTACGCGGTGTCCGGACGGGACGGACGCGGGCTACGACGACGCCGGGCAGCCGACGGGGGGAGCCGCCCGGCGTCGATCATTCGCTCCGACGGGGGATGCGGAGCGCCTACGAAGTATGATCACGGAGAGCCCCGTGAAGGGCACCTAAAGACATGATTGATTTGAGGTTTTGCTGAGGCTTCGGCCGGAGCCGCGGAACTCAAGCCTTCACTCTGGTCGCCCTGTTGGCCGTCGCGGGCGCTCTCAACCGGCGGACTTCGCCGTTCCGCCGGGGCTTGGGGAAGGGCCGGCCGGGTGGGCCGGGGCATGAACGTCCGGGGCAGTGAAGGGGGCGTTCTCGCGCCCGCGTTGGCGATCACGACCGCGACAGTACGGGAGCAGCATGCCCAGCACGAGGGTGCCGAGCGCGACATGGCGCTCCACGTTCCACAACACCACGCGTCAGGATGACCGCGAGCGTGCGGATCCCCCATCGAGATGACGTAGCGGCGCTCGCGCCGCGCACGTCCTCCTTCAGACCCTGCCGGGCTCCGGTGATGCCGGAAGGTCTCCGCCTGGCCGCGCTTCCGTGATCACATGCACCACCTGATCGCCTCTGCGTGCCCGTCCACTCTCCGGGTCGGGATGTACTCAACGTTAACGCCGCGACTCCCGGCAAGACGAGGGCGGGGCGGCGGGTGGAACGGCTCGACGTGCGGCGCCCCCGGGTCCGGCCGACACTGTCGGCATGAACTTGGTTGTGGGCCATCATCGTCGGTCTGGTCCTGGGCCTGATCGCGAAGGCGATCCTCCCGGGGAAGCAACGGATCCCGCTCCTGCTGCGCGATCATCTGCGGCATGATCGGGGCGGCGCTGGGCAATTGGGGGCGTCCGGGCTCGGATGCGGCACACCGCACGGTATCGACTGGATCCGGCATGTGCTGCAGGTGATCGGGGCGGTGGTGGTCGTGGCGCTGGGGACCGGTGTGTGGGTGGCGTGTGCGCGGCCGTCGCTCGGACGGCTGACTCCGCCCCCGACCCGCCCTTTCTCCATTTCTCCCGGGGCTCCGCCCGTCGGCCCGGCATCGCGCTGCGCGCGAGTGGGGCGGGGCTCCGCCCCTGCACCCCCCTGACCGGAGCTTCGCCCCTGGCTCCCACTTCGGGGCTGCGGCCCCGGGCCCGCAATGCGGCTTCGCCGCATTGTCCTCAAGCGCCGGACGGGCTGAATCAGCCCGCAGGGCACTTCAGGGATCCAGGGACAGAGTCCCGAGCGGGGGTGCAGAGGGCGGAGCTCTCGCCGGGGTCCCCGGTGGGGTGCAGGGGCGGAGCCCCGCCCACCGCGCGGAGCGCGGTCCCGGCGCGCGCCGCGCGCCGACGGGGTCCCGCAGGGGCGCAGCCCTGCGGGACCGGTGTGAAAGGGCGGGGCGGCGGGAGGGAAAACCCTCGGCTACAGCCCGCGGACCTCCGCGACCTTGCGCCCCGCCTTGAGGTAGACACCCCCCGCATCGGAGCCGAGCCCGGCCCCTGGCCAGCAGCTCCGGAACGACCTCCCCGAGCGGGACGAATCGCATCCGACTCGGCGAGCACGATCGCCTGCTGCCCCGACCCCGTCTCGACAACGAGCCGCAGGCCGTTCTGCTTCGCCACCCGCCGCGCCGCCGACGCACTCGGCTGGAAGCCCAGCACCTGCTGAGGACACCGGTCACCGGCTCCCGCGCCGTGCTCCGCGACCTCGACCACCGGCAGCGCCTCGACGTCCGTGAAGCTCTTCTTCGAGAACTGCGCGATGAGCCCGCCCGCGCGGCCATCGCGGCCTCGACGCCGTACAGCGCGGCCACGACCTCGCCCGCGAGGACCTTCTTGAGGTCCATCGGGTGCAGTGAGCGCGCCTCGATCCGGGACAGCGCGAGGGAGATCTCCTCGTCCGTCCACTCCGTCCACGCCTTGAGGTACGGCTCCATGAGCCGGTCCGGCACGGACATGATCTTGCCGAAGACGTCGTCGGCGGTGGCGTTCAGGCCGACGTAATTGCCCTTGGACTTGGACATCTTCGCGCCGGTGCCGTCCGTGCCCTCGATGAGCGGCATGGTGACGACCAGCTGTGGCCGCTGCCCGCGCAGCTCCATCAGCTTGCGGCCCATCTGCAGGTTGAGCAGCTGGTCGGCGCCGCCCAGCTCCACGTCGCAGTCCAGGGCCACGGAGTCCAGGCCCTGGGCGACCGGGGTAGAGCAGCTCGGACATGGTCAGGCCGGAGCCCGAGGCCAGGCGGTTGCGGAAGTCCTCGCGCTGGAGCAGCTGGGAGACCGGCACCTGGGAGAGCAGGCTCAGCAGCTCGGGGAAGGTGTAGGGGGACAGCCACTCGCTGTTCTGGACGAAGCGGACCGCGTCGAAGTCGAAGAACGGCCGCACCTGCTCGCGGTAGCCGGCCAGGTTCTTCTCGATGTCGGCGTCGGTCAGCGGCGGCCGCTCGGCCGTACGGCCCGTCGGGTCGCCGATCTTCGCGGTGAAGTCGCCGATCAGCAGTGTGACGTCGTGGCCCATCCGCTGGAAACGGCTGAGGACGATCATCGGGACGGTGTGGCCGAGGTGGACATCGGCCGCCGTCGGGTCGATGCCCAGCTTGATGTGCAGGCCCTTGCCCGCCGCCCGGCGCTCCCCGATCCGCTCGGCCAGCTTCTCCCGGCCCGGCAGCACCTCCACGGCGCGGCCCGCGATCAGGGCGGCCTGCTCCTCCGGCGAGAGGTCCCTCAGGTCCAGATAGCGCCGCGCCTTGGTCTCGGTGAGCAGCTGCTCCACGGTCGAGTCGGTGGAGAGGTCCTGCGCGAGGAGCTCGCTGGCGCGGGCGACGGATTCGCCGAGGCGTGTCATGGCGTTCCTGAGATCGTTTGCGGACGGTGGGACGGGGAGGCCCCGTCGTGCGCCAGTCTATTCGGACCGCCCGCACGCCTCCCCCGTCCGGCTCAGACCCCCTGGCTCACCGAACTCATGTTGAAGTCGGGGATCCGCAGTGCCGGCATCGCCGTCCGGGGGAAGTACTTGCCGATGTCCCGGGCCAGGGTGAGCTCGGTGCGGCCCGCCTCGACGGCCCGGGAGAGCAGGCCGACCGGTGACTCGTTGAAGCGGAAGTTGGTCACCTCGCCCACCACCTCCCCGTCCCGCACCAGGAACACCCCGTCCCGGGTCAGCCCGGTCACCAGCAGCGTCGCGGGGTCCACCTCGCGGATGTACCAGAGCGAGGTCAGCAGCAGTTCGGGCCCGTCGTGCCCGCTCGCCGCGATCATCTCCGGCAGGGAGCGGGTGCCGCCCGCGTCCAGGACCAGGTTGTCCGGGACGGGGGCGACCGGCAGGCCGGTCAGCGCGGCGCTGTGCCGGGTGGTGACGAGCCGCTCCAGCACGCCGTCGCGGATCCAGTCGGTGGCACCCGCCGGCAGCCCGTTGT
>NZ_BAAAXZ010000107.1:0-23427 GCF_039535865.1 Streptomyces thioluteus | reverse complement strand
GGACGGCGAAAGCCTCTTCCTCACGTGCTCGGTGTGGCGGCAGGCGGCGGAGAACGTCGCCGAGTCGCTTCAGCGGGGCATGCGCGTCATCGTGCAGGGCCGGCTGAAGCAGCGGTCCTACGAGGACCGCGAGGGCGTCAAGCGCACGGTCTACGAGCTCGACGTCGAAGAGGTCGGCGCCAGCCTGAAGAACGCCACGGCGAAGGTCACCAAGACCTCCGGTCGCGGTGGCCAGGGTGGCTACGGCGGTGGCGGCGGCGGTAACCAGGGCGGCGGCTGGGGCTCCGGCCCCGGCGGCCAGCAGCAGGGCGGCGGCGGTGCTCCCGCCGACGACCCCTGGGCGACCGGTGCTGCCGTCCGGCGGCCAGCAGGGCGGCGGAGGTGGCTGGGGCGGCGGCTCCGGCAACTCCGGCGGCTACTCGGACGAGCCGCCCTTCTAGGCCCGCGAGGGCCCGGGCCTCCGGCCCGAGGGCGACAGCAACTTCTTGAAGACATAGGGAGAAAAGACAATGGCGAAGCCCCCGCCGCGCAAGCCCAAGAAGAAGGTCTGCGCGTTCTGCAAGGACAAGACCGCTTACGTGGACTACAAGGACACGAACATGCTGCGGAAGTTCATTTCCGACCGCGGCAAGATCCGTGCCCGCCGCGTGACCGCAACTGCACCCAGCACCAGCGTGACGTCGCCACGGCCGTGAAGAACAGCCGTGAGATGGCGCTGCTGCCCTACACCTCGTCCGCGCGATAAGGGAAGGATGACCAACTGATGAAGATCATCCTCACCCACGAGGTCTCCGGCCTCGGCACCGCCGGTGACGTCGTCGACGTCAAGGACGGCTACGCCCGCAACTACCTGGTCCCGCGCGGTTTCGCGATCCGCTGGACCAAGGGTGGCGAGAAGGACGTGGCGCAGATCCGCCGCGGCCGCAAGCTGCGCGAGATCGCCACGATCGAGCAGGCCAACGAGGTCAAGGGTCAGCTGGAGGGCGTCAAGGTCCGCCTTGCCGTCCGTGCCGGCGAGGCCGGCCGCCTGTTCGGCTCGGTGACCCAGGCCGACGTCGCGTCCGCGATCAAGACCTCGGGTGGCCCCGAGGTCGACAAGCGTCGCGTCGAGCTCGGCTCGCCGATCAAGACCCTGGGCGCCCACGAGGTGTCCGTGCGTCTGCACGCCGACGTCGTCGCCAAGCTGGGCGTCGAGGTCATCGCCGCCTGAGCCTGCGCTCACCCGGCATGAGAAGGGCCGCACCCTCCGGGGTGCGGCCCTTTCTCCGTTCTCCGGCCCTCAGCCGCGCGCGCGGCCCCGGTGACGATCCAGCGGCCGGACCGGGCGCGCAGCCACAGGGTGGCCAGCCGGGCCGCCATCATCAGCGCCATCGCCCACCAGAGGGCCGTCAGCCCGCCGCCCAGGACCGGGACGAGCAGCGCCGCGGGGGGCGTAGACCGCGAGCACCGCCAGCATCGCCCAGGCCAGGTACGGCCCGTCGCCGGCGCCCATCAGCACACCGTCCAGCACGAAGACGACGCCCGCCACCGGTTGGCTGAGCGCGGCGACCAGCAGGGCCGGCAGCAACGCGTCCCGCACGGAGGCGTCGGACGTGAACAGCGGGACGAGCAACGGTCGCGAGACCACCACCAGCGCTCCCAGCGCCACGCCGGTGGCGACGCCCCACTGGACCATGCGTCGGCACGCCGCGCGGGCCCCGTCGGTGTCGTCCGCGCCCAGATAACGGCCGATGATCGACTGGCCGGCGATGGCGATCGCGTCCAGGGCGAAGGCCAGCAGGTTCCACAGGGCCAGCACCACCTGGTGCGCGGCCACCTCGCGGTCGCCCAGCCGGGCCGCGACCGCCGTCGCGATCATCAGCACGGCGCGCAGGGCGAGGGTGCGGACCAGCAGCGGCACCCCGGCGCGGGCGCAGGCCCGGATGCCGGCGGCGTCCGGCCGCAGCGAGGCGCCGTGCCGCCGGGCGCCGCGGACGACGACGGCGAGGTAGACGGCGGCCATGGCGCACTGGGCCGCGACGGTGCCCCAGGCGGAGCCGGCGATGCCCCCAGCCCGCGCCGTAGACGAAGGCGAGGTTGAGCACGCCGTTGGCGGCGAAGCCGCCGACGGCGACGTACAGCGGCGTGCGGGTGTTCTGCAGGCCGCGCAGTACGCCGGTGGCCGCGAGGACGGCGAGCATGGCCGGGATGCCGAGCGCGCTGATCCGCAGATAGGTGACGGCGTACGGGGCGGCGTCCGGCGAGGCGCCGAGGAGGTGGACGAGGCCGGGTGCGGTGGGCAGGGCGGCCAGCGCGAGGGCCGTGCCGAGCAGCAGGGCGAGCCAGATGCCGTCCATGCCCTGCCTGATGGCGGCCGGCAGGTCCCCGGCGCCGACGCGGCGCGAGACGGCCGCGGTGGTGGCGTAGGCGAGGAAGACGAAGACGCCGACGGCGGTGGTGAGCAGCGGGGCGGCCACGGCGAGACCGGCGAGCTGGCCGGTCCCGAGGTGGCCCACGATGGCGGTGTCGGCCAGCACGAAGAGGGGCTCGGCGACGAGTGCGCCGAAGGCGGGCACGGCGAGCGCGAGGATCTCGCGGTCGAGTCGGCGGCCGGCGCGTATTCGGCTCTCGAGGGCTTCGCTCACACGTTCCATTGAATCGTCCACAGGTAATGAGCGCAACTGCATATCAGCGCTTACTGTCAGTGGCTGGGTGTGATCTTCTCTGCGCCGTTTGTCGTGATCTCGGGCCGAGCGGAAATTTTTTTCTCCTCAACAGCCGGTGGACGGCAAAGGCCCAGGTCAGAGGCGGTTGCTGGGCGGCCCCACGGGTTTGTCCACAGCGGTTTCCCCCGGCTCGTGCACAGGATCCGGGGGGTTCTCCACAGGATGGGGCCCGTCGTCCACACCTCCTGTGGATAACCAGATTGGCTGACGGTGCCCGCGGGCCTACCGTGGACCGGCGCCCGCCGTCCGTTTTTGCCTCGCCACTCAGTACCCCCCAGGCGTCATCACAAGCGGAGTCGGGCGTCTTGTTTGTCGGTGCCGTGCTCTAAGAAGGAGAGCACGGCGAGGTCCGCGGCGCGGACGGGGAGGAGGCGGCGGTGAGCGTCCACGAGCCCATGGACGAGCCCTGGGGCGACGGCCCGGGCGACCGCCTGCCGTTCCCCCGGCGCCGGGGCGAGGGCGGCAAGGGCCGCGAGCAGCGGGACGGCGAGGACGGCGGTTCCTGGCAGGGCGCCCAGGGCGGGGGCTTCGAGCGCGTCCCGCCGCAGGACCTGGACGCGGAGCAGTCGGTGCTGGGCGGCATGCTGCTCTCCAAGGACGCCATCGCCGACGTCGTCGAGATCCTCAAGGGCAACGACTTCTACCGGCCCGCCCACGAGACCGTCTACCAGGCGATCCTCGACCTCTACGCCAAGGGCGAGCCGGCCGACCCGATCACGGTGGCGGCCGAGCTCACCAAGCGCGGCGAGATCTCCCGCGTCGGCGGCGCGGCGTATCTGCACACCCTGGTCCAGACCGTCCCCACCGCCGCCAACGCCGAGTACTACGCCGAGATCGTCCACGAGCGCGCCGTCCTGCGCCGCCTGGTCGAGGCGGGCACGCGGATCACGCAGATGGGATACGCGGCCGACGGCGACGTCGACGACATCGTCAACAACGCCCAGGCCGAGATCTACGCGGTCACCGAGCAGCGGACCACCGAGGACTACCTCCCGCTCGGCGACATCATGGAGGGCGCGCTCGACGAGATCGAGGCGATCGGTTCGCGCAGCGGCCAGATGTCCGGCGTCCCGACGGGCTTCACCGACCTCGACGCCCTGACCAATGGCCTCCACCCGGGTCAGATGATCGTCATCGCCGCCCGTCCCGCGATGGGCAAGTCGACGCTCGCGCTGGACTTCGCCCGGGCCTGCTCGATCAAGAGCAACCTGCCGAGCGTGATCTTCTCCCTCGAAATGGGCCGCAACGAGATCGCGATGCGCCTGCTCTCCGCCGAGGCCCGCGTCGCCCTGCACCACATGCGCTCCGGCTCCATGACGGACGAGGACTGGACGCGCCTGGCCCGCCGCATGCCCGACGTCTCCGCCGCGCCGCTCTACATCGACGACTCGCCGAACCTGTCGATGATGGAGATCCGGGCCAAGTGCCGCCGGCTGAAGCAGCGCAACGACCTCAAGCTCGTCGTCATCGACTACCTCCAGCTGATGCAGTCGGGCGGCGCCCGCCGTCCCGAGAGCCGTCAGCAGGAGGTCTCGGACATGTCGCGAAACCTCAAGCTCCTCGCCAAGGAGCTGGAGGTCCCGGTCATCGCCCTGTCCCAGCTGAACCGAGGCCCGGAGCAGCGTACGGACAAGAAGCCGATGGTCTCCGACCTCCGTGAGTCGGGTTCGATCGAGCAGGACGCCGACATGGTCATCCTGCTGCACCGCGAGGACGCCTACGAGAAGGAGTCCCCGCGCGCGGGCGAGGCCGACCTGATCGTCGCCAAGCACCGTAACGGTCCGACGGCCACGATCACCGTGGCCTTCCAGGGCCACTACTCGCGCTTCGTGGACATGGCGCAGACGTAGCGGCCCGGTGCCGGTGCGCGGCCCTCCCCGGAGACCCCCGTCCTCCGGGGAGGGGCCCGCGGTCACTGCCGGTTGGCCTCGACCTCCAGCGAGATCGTGATCTTCTCGCCCACGACCCCGCCCGCCGGGCCGGCCGTGACGCCGAAGTCGGAGCGGTTGATCTCGGCGGTGGCGGAGAAGCCGGCGGCGGGCCTGCCGTCGAAGCCGGTGCCGAATCCGTTCACCTCAAGGGCGAGGGTGACGGGCCGGGTGACGCCGCGCAGGGTGAGGTTCCCGTCGACGAGGAAGCCGTCGTCCGTGGCGCGCACGCCGGTGGAGGCGAAGGTCATCTCCGGGAAGGCCCGGGTGTCGAGGAAGTCCGCGCCGTGGACGTGCTCGTCGCGCTGGGCGTTGCCGGTGGAGACGGAGCCGGTCCGGACGGTCGCGGTGACCGAGGACTCCAGCGGGTTCCCGGCCAGGACGATCTGTCCCTCGAACGAGTCGAAGCGCCCGCGGACCTTGGCGATGCCCAAGTGCCGCACGGAGAAGGCCACTTCCGAGTGGACCGGGTCGATGGTCCAGGTCCCGGTGGTGTAGCCCGGGACGTCGGTGAGCGGGGTGGGGACGGAAGAAGCGGATGAAGTGGACATCAAGAGCCCCCTGGAGGCTGGTGATTGAAAGGTCATCTGCTGAGCTCTCAAGCAACATAGCGCTTCGGTATTGAGAGCTCAACTACTTGTTAAGCTGAGGTCATGACCGATCACTCCGGGACCCGCTGGCTCGACGACCGTGAACAGCGGATCTGGCGCACCTTCATGTCGGCGAGCATCGAGCTCCAGGCCCACCTCGACCGGCAGTTGCGGGTGGACGCCGGGATGCCCGTCGCGTACTACGAGATCCTGGTCATGCTCTCCGAGACCCCCGGCCGGTCCCTGCGGATGAGTCGGCTGGCCGAGCTCTGCAACTCCTCGCGCAGCCGCCTCTCCCACGCCGTCGCCGCCATGGAGAAGTCCGGCTGGGTGAGCCGCTGCGCCATCGAGGGCGACCGGCGCGGGGCGGTGGCCAAGCTCACCGACGCCGGGTACGAGGCGCTGCGGCAGGCGGCTCCCGGTCATGTCACCGAGGTCCGCGAGACGCTGTTCGAGGCGCTGACCGAGGAGCAGGTCCAGGTGCTGGGGGAGATCGGAGCGGCGCTCAAGTCCCGGCTGAAGGAACGGGGTTGTTCGCGGTACGGCCGCGGCGAGAACTGTTGACCGGGCCTCGGCTCGAGCACGCTTCGCCCTCTGGCTTCCGCGTGGTTTCACGTGAAACCACGCGCTCCTGCGCGGGTCCCCGTCCCACCCGGTGACCGGTCCCGCTCTGCGACCATGGAGCCATGCACCGCGTCGGAGTCCTCGCCCTCGACGGCGTCATCCCCTTCGAGCTCGGGATTCCCTCTCGCATCTTCGGTGCCGCGCGGGATTCCTCCGGCCGTCCGCTCTACTCCGTGGCGACGTGCAGCCTGGACGGGCAACCCGTGCGTGCGGACGCCGACTTCGAGCTCGCCGTCGGTCATGACGCCTCGCTGCTGGCCGGGGTGGACACGGTGGTGATACCGCCCTCGCACGCGCTCGGGCCGGTCAGGGAGGACGGTGTGCTGCCGGAGGCGCTGGGCCGGGCGCTGGCGGGGGTGCGGCCGGGGACGCGGATGGTGGCCATCTGTACCGGGACGTTCGTCCTGGCCGCGGCGGGGCTGCTGGACCGGCGGCCGGCGACCACGCACTGGCGGGAGACCGAGCGGCTGCGGCGGCTGTTCACGACGGTGCGGGTGGACCCGGACGTCCTGTTCGTGGACGACGGGGACGTCCTGACCTCGGCCGGTGCCGCGGCGGGGGTGGACCTGTGCCTGCACATCGTGCGCCGCGACCACGGCAGCGCCGTGGCCGACCGGGTGGCCCGTGCCTGCGTGGTGCCGCCCTGGCGGGACGGCGGTCAGGCGCAGTTCGTCCGCCGTCCGGTGCCGGACCCCGCCACCGGCGGTACGGCCGCCACCCGCGCCTGGGCGCTGGAGCGGCTCGGCGAGCCCCTCACCCTGGTCGCGCTCGCCGCGCACGCGGGGATGAGCGTACGGACCCTCACCCGGAGGCTCCGGGACGAGGT
The DNA here is from genome assembly GCF_039535865.1 of Streptomyces thioluteus. Lineage (NCBI taxonomy): Bacteria > Bacillati > Actinomycetota > Actinomycetes > Kitasatosporales > Streptomycetaceae > Streptomyces > Streptomyces thioluteus. Next base: position 16,754 of record NZ_BAAAXZ010000107.1, on the reverse strand, counting down.
GGGGACGAGCCCGGGGCAGTGGCTGGCGCGGCAGCGCGTGGACCGGGCCCGGCACCTGCTGGAGACCACCGACTGGCCGGTGGACCTCGTCGCCGGGCGGGCCGGCTTCGGCACGGGGGGCGTCGCTGCGCGGGCACTTCCACGGGGCGGTCGGCGTCTCGCCGCAGACGTACCGGAGGACGTTCCGCCAGGAGCCCGGGCTCCTCGACGGCCGGCTCAGTAGCCGACGGTGAACCGCGTTCCCCGGTGCCGGGGCCGCTCGGCCTCGTCCACCAGGGCGATCGCGAAGTCCTCCATGGAGACGGCGGAGACGCCGCTGTCGTCGACGAGCAGTTCGTCGCCGCCCACCCGGTAGGAGCCGGTCCGTACGCCCGGTTCGAGGAGCGCGGGCGGGCTCACGTACGTCCAGTCCACCGCGTCGCCGACGCGGCGGCAGACCGCCAGCTGGTCGGTGCACGCCTGGGCTATGGGCCGCCAGGCGACGGGCACCCAGGCCGGGTCGTCGAGCACCGGACCGCCGCCGCCCGGCACGGTGAGGCTGCCGGCGCCGCCGACGAGCAGCAGGCGCGCACCGGTACCGGCCAGACCGGCGAGCAGACCCTCGGTGGCGGTGACGAGAAGGTGTTCGCTGCCGGGAGCGGGCCGGGTCGCGCCGATCACGAGGTCCTGGCCGGCGGCCGACCGGGCCACGTCGGCGGGGACGGTCGCGTCGCCGGTGAGGACGCGGACCGCGGGGTCGAACGCCCCGGCACGGGCCGGGTCGCGGACGACGGCGGTGACCTCGTGGCCGCGGGAGAGGGCCTCGGCGATGACGCGGCGGCCGACGTTCCCGGCGGCTCCGAAGACGGTGATGCGCATCTTTCCTCCAGAAAACAGGTGGTGAGAAGTCAGTTGTTCAGGGCCAACGAGGCACGGCGCGGGCGTATTTGGGCGCTGATCAGGGCGCCCAGGACGATCAGGCCGCCCAGGAGCTGGAGCCCGGTGAGCGTCTGGCCGAGGGCGAGCCAGCCGAGCACGGTGGCGACGAGCGGGCTCAGCAGACCGAGGAAGGAGACATCGGTCGGGGGCAGTGCGCGGATCCCCCGGAACCAGAGCGCGTAGGCGAACGCGGTCCCGATGGCGGCGAGGTAGCCGTAACCGGCCAGGTTGGCGGTGGTCAGGTGGGCCGGCGGCGGGCCCTCGACCCACAGCGCGACGGGGACGAGCAGCACCCCGCCCGCGACGAACTGCCAGCCGGTGGTGGCGAGCAGCGGCGCGGGCGACGCCCAGCGCTTGCTGAGGACGACGCCGGTTGCCATGACCACCGCGCTGCCCAGTGCGGCGGCGACGCCCAGGGTGTCGAGCCGCGCCCCGGACCGGAGGACGAGCAGGCTGACGCCGGTGACCCCCACGGCCCCGGCGGCCACCGTGCGGAGGGACAGCTTCTGCCCGAGCAGCCCGGAGGAGAGCAGCGCCGCCAGGAGCGGCTGGACGGCGCCGATGGTGGCCGCGACCCCGCCCGGCAGGCGGTAGGCGGCGACGAACAGCAGCGCGAAGAACGCCCCGATGTTGAGGGTGCCGAGCACCGCCGACCGCCACCACCAACTGCCGCTCGGCAGGCGGCGGGTGACGGCGACGAGCACGAGGCCGGCGGGCAGCGCCCGCAGCACGGCGGCCAGCAGCGGGCGGCCCGGGGGCAGCCACTGCGTGGTGACGAGGTAGGTGGTGCCCCAGAGGGCGGGAGCGACGGCGGTGATCAGCAGGGTTGCGAGGCGTTTGCTTAGCACTAAGCCAATGTACCTCACCGCTAAGGTATCTCTCCGTGAGGTACCTCACTGCTAAGGCATTGGTAGCCTGGACATATGGCAGATCACGTCGATTTCGTACTGGAGCAGTGGGCCGCCCGGCTTCCCGACTTGGACGTCTCCCCGATGGGGGTCATCGGCCGGCTGTCGCGGCTGCACCGGCTCGTCGAGGCCGAACTGGCCCGTACGTTTAAGGCGCACGGGCTCGACGCCGGTTCGTTCAACATTCTGGCCACCCTGCTCCGCAGCGCGCCGCCGCACCGGCTCGCGCCCACGGAGCTGATGAGGGCCGGCATGGTGACCTCGGGCGCCGTCACCCAGCGCCTCGACCGGCTGGAGGCGCGTGGGCTGGTGACCCGCACGCCCGACGAGACCGACGGGCGCGGGGTGCGCGTCGGTCTCACGGACGAGGGCCTGGCGCTGGTCGAGAAGGCGCTCCCGGACCACCTGGCCACGGAGCAGCGGCTGCTGGACGTGCTGGGGCGGGAGCGGCAGGACGAACTCGCCGGGATGTTGCGGGAGTTGCTGGAGTCGCTGGGAGATCGCAGAGAGGGCTGAGGGGCGGATGGCTGAGGGGTGGGGCCCGAAGGCCCCACGGCTCAGGGTGTCCCCGGGGTCTTCCGGGTGGTGACGTTCATCCGGTTCCACACGTTCGCCGTGCAGATCACCGCGATGAGCTGGGCCAGCTGCTCCTCGCCGAAGTGGTGCGCGGCGGCCTCGTACACGTCGTCCGGGACGCCGCCGGGCAGCAGGGTGACGGCCTCGGTCAGGGCGAGGGCCGCGCGCTCGGCGGCGGTGTAGAGGAGCGCGTCCTGCCAGGCGGTCAGCTGGTGCAGGCGCTCCTCGGTCTCGCCCGCCGCGCGGGCGTCACGCGTGTGGTAATCGATGCAGTAGGCACAGCGGTTGAGCTGTGAGGTCCGGATCTGGACCAGTTCGAGGACGACCGGGTCGAGGCCCGCGCGGGCGGCGCCGTCGAGGGCCAGGACGGCCTTGAAGACCTTGGGGGCGGTGGCCCGGAAGTCCATGCGCTGGGCGGTGAGGCCGTCCTTGGTGCCGATCCCTGTGCCGAGCCGCGTGCCGCTCTCCGTGCCGACCTTTGTGTTGATCTTCGTCATGGGTCCACCGTAGGAGCGCCGAAGACCCTGGATAGGGTGCATTTCCATGGCAGAAATCCGGGTCAATTCCCTGTCGGTCGCAGGCGCCGACCTGCATCTCGAGCTCTCCGGCGGGGGCAGCCGGCGGGCCCGGCTGACCCGTGCCCTGCGCGAGGCGGTCCGCGAGGGCAGGCTCGCGCCCGGCACCCGGCTGCCGCCCTACCGCTCCCTGGCGACCGACCTCGGCCTCGCCCGCAACACCGTGGCCGAGGCGTACGCCGAACTCGTCGCCGAGGGCTGGCTGGTGGCCCGGCAGGGGTCGGGGACGAGCGTCGCGCCGCGGGCCGCGGCCCGGGTGCCCCGGCCCCGCCCGGCCCGTTCCGTGCCCGCGCCGCGGCCGGCCCTCAGCCTGGTGCAGGGGCAGCCGGACGCCGGGTCGTTCCCGCGCGCCGCCTGGGCCGCGGCGGCCCGGCGGGCGCTGAACGCCGCCCCCAACGAGGCGTTCGGCCCGGGCGATCCGCGCGGCCGCGTCGAGCTGCGGCGGGCGCTCGCCGACTACCTGGGACGGGCCCGCGGGGTGCGCACGGATCCCGAACGCATCGTCGTCTGCGCGGGGTTCGCCCATGCGCTGCGGCTCTTGTCCGGCGGCAACGGGCCGCTGCGCGGCACGCTCGCGGTCGAGGCGTACGGCCTGCCGTTCCACCGGGGCATCCTGGCGGGCGCCGGGCTGCGCACGCTGCCGCTGCCGGTGGACGAACATGGGGCCCGCACCGACCTGTTGGCCGGTGCCAAGGACGTTCGGGCGGCCCTGCTGACGCCGGCGCACCAGTTCCCCACCGGCGGACCGCTGGACCCGCGCCGCCGGGCCGCGGCCGTCGACTGGGCGCGGGCGGGCAGCGGGCGGATCCTGCTGGAGGACGACTACGACGGGGAGTTCCGCTACGACCGGCAGCCCGTCGGCGCGGTCCAGGGCCTCGACCCGGAGCGGGTGGTCTACCTCGGATCGGTCAGCAAGAGCCTCTCGCCCGCGGTGCGGGTGGGCTGGATGGTGCTCCCGGGGCACATGGTGGACGACGTCCTCGCGCTCAAGGGCGAGCGGGAGGCATGGACCGGGGTCACGGACCAGCTGGCGCTCGCGGACTTCCTCGGCTCCGGGGCGTACGACCGCCATGTGCGCCGGATGCGCCAGCACTACCGCGACCGGCGGGACCGGCTCGTCGCCCTGCTCGCCGAACGCGCCCCGCACCTCGGGGTATCGGGGATCGCGGCCGGGCTGCACGCCGTCCTGCGGCTGCCGCACGGCACCGAGGAGTCCGTCGTCCGGGCGGCGGCGCGGCGCGGGCTGTCCCTGGAGGGGCTGGCGCCGTACCGCCACCCGGAGAGCACCGGCGAGGCGTACGACGGCCTGGTCATCGGCTACGCGACGCCGCCCGACCACGCCTTCGCGAGCGCGCTGGACACGCTGTGCAGGACGCTGCCCGCCCTGCCGTAGCGGTATCGGCGGGCGAACGGGCGATCGGTTGATCTACCGTGCCCGGATGGACAGCGCACACGAGGACTTCGGCCTGTTGCCCGCGACCCGCCGGGCCCTGCTGCACCGCGTCGCCACCGTCCAGGCCGAGGGACGGGCGCCCTCCCTGGTGGCGGCCGTGGTGCGGGAGGGACGCACGGTGTGGTCCGTCGGACGGGGAGAGGTGGCCGGCGCCGTGCCGGACCCCGCAGCCACGCGGTACCGCATCGGCTCGCTCACCAAGTCCCTGGTGGCCGTGGCCGTTCTGCGGCTGCGCGACGAGGGCCTGCTCGACCTGGGCGACGCCGTCGGCCGGTACGTGGACACCGAAGAAGGCGCGGACGCGACGGTCGCCCAGCTCCTCTCGCACAGCGCCGGGCTGGCCGCCGAGGCGCGCGGCCCCTGGTGGGAGCGCACGGACGGGGCCCTGCGCCCCGAACCGGCCGACCTCTTCGGCGACCGCCCGCGGCCGCATCCGGCGGGCCGGACGTACCACTACTCCAACCCCGGCTACGCGCTGCTCGGCGCGCTCGTCGAACGGCTGCGGGGCGAGCCCTGGTACGAGGTGCTGCGCCGGGAGATACTGCTGCCGCTCGGCATGGAGCGCACGACGTACGGCCCCGAGGCGCCGCACGCGGACGGGTGGGCCGTGCATCCGTGGGCGGACGCGCTGCTGCCCGAACCGGCCGTGGACACCGGCCTGATGGCGCCCGCCGGGCAGCTGTGGTCGACGGCCGCGGACCTCTCCCGCTTCGCGGCGTTCCTGCTGGACGGCGACGAGCGGGTGCTCTCCGCCGGGACGCTGGCCGAGATGCGCCGGCCGGCGGCGGAGCCGCAGGGTCCCGACTGGTCCCTCTCCTACGGCCTCGGCCTCCAGCAACTCCGCCGCGACGGACGGGTCCTGGTCGGGCACACCGGCTCGATGCCCGGCTTCGTCGCCGCGATCTGGGCGAGCCCGGACGACGGGGTCGCCGCCGTCGGCCTCGCCAACCGGACGTCCATGGGGCCGCTGGTGCCGCTCACCGCCGATCTGGTCGGCGTCGTCGCGGAGTCGGAGCCCCGCATTCCGGAGACGTGGCGGCCGGCCGGCGACCTCGCGCCGGAACTGCTGGAGATCGCCGGGCCCTGGTACTGGGGCGCCCTGCCGTTCGCGCTGCGGATCCACGCCGGCCGGACCCTCGACCTGACGCCGCTGGGCGACGGCGGCCGCGCCGCGCGCTTCGCGCCCGGGCCGGACGGCACGTGGACCGGGCTCGACGGCTACTACGCGGGCGAGCCGCTCACCGTCGTCCGGCGCGCGGACGGCGGCGTGAGCCACCTGGACATCGGCACCTTCGTCCTGACCCGCGAGCCCTACGAGCCCGGCGGCGCGGTGCCCGGCGGGGTGGACGAGGGCGGCTGGCGCTGACGGGGCGCGGCGTCCGGGCGGGCGCGTAGGGTCGGGGCAGAGACTGGCGGCGCCGGCACGCGGCGCGACACCACCTGGGAAGGCATCGTGACTGCGAACACCGCACCGGCCCTGCTCGACCTCGCGCCGCTGGGCGCCGAGCACTTCGCCCGCATCGAGGACAAGATCGCCGCGCTGATGCGCACCCGCGAGACGGTCGTCACGATGCAGGGCGAGGCGCTGCTGCCGCTGGAGGCGTGCATCCGCTCGGCCGTGCGCCCCGGCAGCACCGCGCTCAACGTGGTCACCGGGCCGTACGGCGAGACGTTCGGCGGCTGGCTGCGGTCCTGCGGGGCGGAGGTCGTCACCGTGACGGCGCCCTTCAGCGGGGCGGTGAGCCCGGACGAGATCGCCGCTGCGCTGCGGGACCGTCCGGAGATCGACTTCGTCAGCCTCGTCCACGCGGAGGCGGCGACCGGCAACACCAATCCCGTCGCCGGGATCGGGCGGGTCGTGCGGGAGCACGGTGCCCTGCTGATGCTGGACGCGGTCGCCTCCGTCGCGGCCGAGCCGCTGCTCACGGACGAGTGGGGCGTGGACCTCTGCGTCATCGGCGGGCAGAAGGCGATGGCCGGTCCCGCGGGGGTCTCCGCGGTGTCCGTCAGCGCCCGCGCCTGGGAGCGGATCGCCGCCAACGAGGCGGCGCCGCGCCGCTCCTATCTGTCCCTGCTGGACTGGAAGGAGCGCTGGCTCGACGGCGGGCGCGCGGTGCTGCCGCACGCGCCCGCGCAGTTGGAGATGCTCGCCCTCGAGCAGGCCGCCGACCGCATCGCGGCGGTCGGCCTGGACGCGGTGATCGCCCGGCACCGGGCCGCGCGGGGCGCCACGCGGGCGGGCATCCGGGCGCTGGGCGGTCTCACCCCGTACGTCGTGCGGCGCGAGCACGCCGCTCCGGCCGCGACGACGCTGCGGGCGCCGGACGGGGTCGACGCCCGCGAGATCGTCGCCGCCGCGCTGACGGCCGACCCGGCCGTCCCGCTCCAGGCGGCGGGCGGCTCCCTGGCGACGGAGATGATCCGCGTCAACCACTACGGGACGGCGGCGGACCGGGGGGTCGTGCTGGCGTCGGTGGCGGCGCTGGGGGCGGGGCTGCGGGCGTTGGGAGTGGCCGGTGTGGAGGGTGACGGGGCGGTCGAGGCGGCGGGGGCCGAGTGGGATGCGGTGATGTGCGGCTGAGGGCCGCCGACTGCCGCCCGGGTTGATCGGGGGCGCGGGGGCGCGAGCTGTGAGGGCCGCGGTCGGGGTGCTGTGCGTGTGCGCGGCGCCTTGGCCGCGGCCTTTTTTGTGCCCCGGTCCCGCCCTTTCTCCGTTTCCCCGGGGCAAGCCCCGGAAGAAACGGAGAAAACGGAGAAAGGGCGGGACCGGGGCAAATCGCCTCCCCGCCCCCGCCCCCACCCGCCCCCTAGAATCGGAACAACCACCCCGCTTGACTCCACCCCGCCCGGAGCCCGCCCCATGCCGCCGACCACCCCTCGCCCCGACCAGCGCACCCCCCTCCGCGCCGACGCCCGGCGCAACCGTCAGCTCGTTCTCCAGGCGGCCCGATCCGCCTTCGCGGAAGTGGGGTTGGGGGTCACGCTGGGGGAGATCGCCCGGCGGGCCGGTGTCGGTGCGGGGACCGTCTACCGGCATTTCCCTTCCAAGGAAGCCCTGTTCAGGGCGACGGTCGTGGACAGGATCCGGCTCTTCACCGACACGGCAAGGGAGTTGGCGGACGCCGAGGAGTCCGGAAACGTCTTCTTCCGCTACCTCGCCTCCGTCGTCCGGCTCTCCGCCCGGAACAAGGGCCTGTGCGACGCCCTGGAGGCCAGTGCGGAGGGCCGGTTCACCCCTTCACCGACGGTCGAGCGCGACTTCAGGGAGGCGCTGGGCGTCCTGCTGGCCAGGGCCCAACAGGCGGGCGCCGTACGGAAGGAGGTGTCGATCGACGACGTGATGGTCCTGCTCATCGGCTGTCTCGCCATGGAGCAGCGCGGGAGCGCGCCCGGCCGGCCGACCGCTCTCGTGTGCGACGGCCTCCGCCCGGGCCGCAACGTGACGAAACTTCCCCCGCGGGTCCGGGAAACGCGTGACGAAACGCGCTGCGCCGTCTGCGGCGGCCCGCTGCCGCCCGCCCGCACCGGCCGCCCGGCCCGATACTGCGGGGCGGCCTGCCGCCAGAAGGCCTACCGGGCGCGGGCGCGCCACGCGCGGGGAACGTCGGAGTCAGAAGTGGTACTTGAACCCGAGGTGTGACGCCTCGAACCCCAGCCGCTCGTAGAACCGGTGCGCATCCAGCCGCGTCGCGTCCGAGGTGAGCTGGAGCAGCACGCAGTCCAGGCGCCGGGCCTCCTCCAGGGCCCACTCCATCAGCCGGCTGCCCAGCCCCCGGCCGCGCTCGTCCGCGTGCACGCGCACGGCCTCGACGAGGGCCCGCCGGGCGCCGCGCCGCGAGAGGCCGGGGATGACAGTGAGCTGGAGGGTTCCTATGGGGCGGCCGTCGCGGACGGCGACGATCAGCTGCTGATGGGGGTCGGCGTCGATCGCCGTGAAGGCCTCGCGGTAGGGCGCCAGGTCCCCGGGCGTCTCGCGCCGCGCCCCGAGCGGGTCGTCGGCCAGCATGGCCACGATGGCGGAAAGGTCGTCGGCGGTCGCGCGCCGGATCTCGATGTCGCTCATGATCGGGACCCTATGCGCGCGACCCCGTCGTTCACGAGGTCGGAACGAGGGATTCCACCGCGGCGACGAGCGGGGCCAACTCCGGCCGCGCGGACGCCTCCTTGAGCGCCTCGTACAGCGCCGCGTCGTTCGTCGGACGCGCCTCGGCGAGCAGCGCGAGGCCGGCCTCGGTGACATCGGTGTAGATGCCGCGCCGGTCGGTGTCGCAGAGGTAGCGGGTCAGCAGGCCGCGGTCCTCCAGCCGGTTGACCAGGCGGGTCGTAGCGCTCTGGCTGAGGACGACCGCGTCGGCCACCTCGTTCATCCGCAGGTGGCCGCCCTCGCCGCCGTGCTGGCGGCTGAGCACGTCCAGAACGGAGAACTCGCGCACGCTCAGGCCGTGCCCCGACTGGAGCGCCCGCTCGATGTGCGACTCGATGCGGCCGTGCAGCGCGGAGAGCGCGCACCAGCCCTGGGCCAGACCGGCCAGCGCGGGATCAAGGGTGCGGGACATGGGGCCCTCCTTCGTGACGTCCGCCGCCCTCAGGATAGCTCCCTGGTGCAATAGCCCGCGCTTGCAAGTAAGCGGCGTCTGCAATTATTGTGTACGCCGGTAAGGCTCGCATGCACAGACGTGGGCCGCGCCGGACACCCCCGACCCAAGGACCCTGACCATGCCCCTCGCCCTGCTGGCGCTCGCCATCGGCGCCTTCGGTATCGGCACCACCGAATTCGTCACCTCGGGCCTGCTCCCGGAGGTGGCGGAGGAGTTCGGTGTCTCCGTCCCCACCGCCGGCTACCTGACCACCGGATACGCGCTCGGCGTCGTCGTCGGAGCCCCGATCCTGGCGATCGTCGGGAGCCGGGTCTCCCGCAAGAAGATGCTGATCTCCCTGATGGGCCTGTTCACGGCCGGCAACGCGCTCTCGGCCGTGGCGCCCGTCTTCGGCGTGATGCTCGCCGGGCGGATCGTCGCCTCCCTCGCGCACGGCGCGTTCTTCGGCATCGGCGCGATCGTCGCCGCGGGGCTCGTCGCCCCGCAGAAGAAGGCGGCCGCCATCTCGATGATGTTCACCGGGCTGACGGTGTCCAACATCGTCGGCGTGCCCTTCGGCACGATGCTCGGCCAGAGCGCGGGCTGGCGCGTCACCTTCGGCGTCATCGCCGGTCTGGGGCTGGTCGCGATGCTGGGCATAGCGACCCTCGTCCCGCGGCTGCCGATGCCCGAACGCACCCGTGTCAGCGGGGAGATGGCCGCCTTCCGCAACCCGCAGGTGCTGCTCGCGATGGCCATGACCGTCCTCGGCTTCGGCGGCGTCTTCACCTTGAGCACCTATATGGCCCCGATCCTCACCGACGTCGTCGGCTACGCGCCGTCCTCCGTGACCTGGCTGCTCGTGCTGTTCGGCGTCGGGATGTTCGCCGGCAACCTCGTCGGCGGCCGGCTCGCCGACCGGGCGCTGATGCCGCTGCTCTTCACGGGGCTCACCGGGCTCACCGTGACCCTCGCCCTGATGCCGCTCGCCACGCACAGCAAGGTCGCCACGGCCGTCGCCATCCCGCTGATCGGCGCTTTCGGCTTCGCCACGGTTCCGCCGCTGCAGAAGCGGGTGCTCGACCAGACGGCCGACGCCCCCACCCTCGCCTCGGCGGTCAACATCGGCGCCTTCAACCTGGGCAACGCCATTGCCGCCTGGCTCGGGGGCCTGGTCATCTCGGCCGGGTTCGGCTACCGGGTGCCCAACCTGGTCGGCGCGGGCATGGCGGCCGGCGCCCTCGTCCTCGCCGTGGTCTCCGCCGGCCTGGAACGGCGCACCGGCGGGTCCTCGCGCGGCGGGCGCGTCGCGGCCCGCGCCACGGTCCCGGCCGGTTCCCCGGCCCCGGCAGGACAGGACGCGGTGGTCGCCGGCCGGTGACGGGTTACCGGAGCGACGGATGAGGCGGTGGGGCACGCACCGGGAGCGTGTGTGCCCCACCGCCTACGCTCGTTGCCATGAGCAGACTGCACTTGTTCGACCTGGACGGCACCCTGATCCACGGCTCCGCGGCGGCGGTCGAGATATCCCGGCAGCTCGGGGTGGAGCGCGAGATCGACCGCCTGGAACAGGACTTCGCGGCCGGCCGGCTCACCCCCGTCGGCTTCGCGACGGCCGCCTGCGAACTGTGGGGCGAGACCCTGACGGACGCGATCGTGACGGCGGCCTTCGACGGAGCCCCCTGGCTGGACGGCATCCGGGACGTCTGGGCGGACATCGCGGCACGCGGCGAACGGTGCGCGGTGATCTCGCTCTCCCCGCACTTCTTCGTGGAACGCCTGCTCGCCTGGGGCGCCGACGCGGCGCACGGCTCGCGCTGGCCGGACGTCCCGCTGCGGGACCGGGTGAACCCGGCGGGCATCCTCGACGCCGGCGCCAAGGTCCGTATCGCGGACGAACTCTGCGCCGCGTACGGGCTGGAGCGCGCGGACTGCGTGGCCTACGGGGACTCGATGTCCGACGCCCTCCTCTTCGCCGCCGTGCCCGTGTCGGTCGCGGTCAACGCCGACCACCATGTGCGGGACGTCGCCTCCCACTCCTACACCGGCCGTGACCTCAGGGAGGCGTATGGGCTGGTGGGCGCCCGCGTTCGCTGATCGTCGCCGCGCACCTGTCGTACGTCGCCACGTTCGAGTCGGTCACCCTAGCCGCAAGTCACCGCCCCGTGGGCGGAGTTCGGTGAATATGCCGGACGCGCCGGGCGGGGTGGAATGCTACGCGCACCGGAACGCGGACGCTCCCCGGATCCGCCGGAGAGCGCGGGCCCACGAGGACCGACGAGAGACGTTCGAGGCGAGTGACGATGGACGGCGGCACCCACGGCAGGGGAGGCGAATGGGGCTGGTTCACCCCGTTCGACGGACCTCCGGAGCGAACCCCTCCGGGTCCGGGGCCAGCCCCAGGGCCCGGGAAGCCCCCGGAGCGCGACGCGCCCTCCGGGCAGGGTGCGGGCGCCGGCCCGCGCCCCCGGGGTCCCCGGCCGGGCGGGGACCCCGAGCGGCCGGGGACGGGTCCTGCTCCCATGGCGCAACAGGCGCCTCCCGCCGGTCCGTTCCGCCGGAGCCCCTGGCCGGAGGGCGTGGGCACGGGACCGGGAGGCTGGGTCTCCCTGTCGTTGCCGAAGCCCATGAAGCCGCCGGCCGGGCACGGTGCCCTCGAAGGGCCGCTGCCGGTCGGTTCCCAGCAAAGTCCCCAGCCGGGTCACCGGCCAAGTGCCCCACCCGGCAAGGGAACCGGCCGCTCCGGGTCCGGTGCTCAGGGCGACCCGGGGACGTCCACCGGAGACACCGCCCCCGGCGGCAGCCCGGCTCCCCGGAGCCCACGGCCGGGCACGGACGCCTCCTCCCCGCCGAGACCTTCCCCACCGAGACCCTCTCCTCCGTCGGCCGGCTCCTCGCCCGGCCGGCCGGACAGCGGCGCCCCGTCAACTCCCCATCCCCCCAGGGGAACCACCCCCTCCCGCGACACCGCGGACACCCCGTCCCCCGACACCGTGCTCATCCGCCGCACCATGGCCGAGCTGGAGCCCGTCGCCGACAAGGCCGTCTCCCACTTCTACGCGCTGCTCTTCCTCCACCACCCCGATCTGCGGCCGCTGTTCCCCCCGGCCATGGACGTCCAGCGCGACCGGCTGTTCAGGGCGCTGCTGACCGCCGCCCGGCACGCCGACGACACCGAGACCCTCACCGCGTACCTCTCCGCGCTGGGGCGCGGGCACCGCAAGTACGGCACGCGGGCCGAGCACTACCCGGCCGTGGGCGAGGCCCTCATCGGGGCTCTCACCCAGTACGCGCCCCTGACCTGGGGCGACGCGACGGAGGCCGCCTGGGTGCGCGTCTACACCGTGATCTCCCAGATCATGATCGACGCGGCGGCCGACGACGGACTGACCTCCCCTCCCTGGTGGCAGGCCGAGATCGTCGGCCACGAACTGTGCGGCCCCGACGCCGCCGTGGTCACCGTGCGCCCCGACCAGCCGTACCCCTTCCTCGCCGGCCAGTACGCCAGCGTCGAAACCCCCTGGTGGCCGCGCATATGGCGGCACTACTCCTTCTCCTCCGCCCCCCGCCCGGACGGTCTGCTGTCCTTCCACGTCAAGGCCGTGCCCGCCGGCTGGGTGTCCGGCGCCCTGGTCCACCGCGCATGCCCCGGCGCCGTCCTCCGGCTCGGTCCTCCCGCCGGTTCCATGATTGTGGACCACAGCACTGACAACGGCCTGTTGTGCCTGGGCGGCGGGACGGGCATCGCCCCGATCAAGGCGCTGGTGGAGGACGTGGCCGCGCACGGTGTCGCGCGCCCGGTCGAGGTGTTCTACGGGGCCCGGCGCGACGGCGAGTTCCATGTGATGGACGCCCTGCGGGAGTTGGAGCAGGGGCACTCCTGGCTGTCGGTCCGTCCGGTCGTCTCCGAAGGGCCGCCCCGGGCACTCAGTGGCCAACTGGCCAACGTAGTACGGGAGTACGGCCCGTGGAAGGACTGCGACGCCTATCTGTCCGGACCGCCGGAAATGATCCGCAGCGGTGTGGACACCCTGGTCGGCGTCGGCATACCGTCCCACCGCATACGCCACGACTCGATCCATGAACTCCTGGCGGCGACAGGGTGACGGCGATATCGGCGACGACGGCGATACGGCGATGACGGCGGGAACCACGGAGCGGTGGTGCGATGGCGGCGAACCGGAACGGACTGCCCGGCAGCGACGGGGAGCACGCGCTGCAGCGCCGCCACGGCACCGCCGAGCGCGCCGCCCGGTTCTACGACGAGCAGGTGCTGTCCCATGTCAACGCCAGGATGCGGGAGTTCGTGGAGCGACAGGAGATGTTCTTCCTGGCGACCGCCGACCGGCACGGCGCGTGCGACAACAGCTTCCGGGCCGGGCCGCCCGGCTTCCTGCGCGTGCTGGACGAGCGCACGCTCGCCTACCCCGAGTACCGGGGCAACGGCGTCCTCGCCAGCCTGGGCAACATCGAGGAGAACCCGCACGTCGGCATCCTGCTGATCGACTTCCTGCGGGACGGGGTCGGACTCCACGTCAACGGGAGGGCCCGGGTGGTGGAGGATGCGGCGATGCGAACGGCCCATCCGGAGCTTCCGGTTGACGCCATACCCGGGCGCCGCCCCACTCTCTGGGTGGAGGTGGCCGTCGAGGAGGCGTACATCCACTGCGCCAAGCACATCCCGCACCTGCGCAGGGCGTCGGACGAGGGGCCCGACGGGCGGGCGTGGGGCACGGACGACGCCCGCCGCAAGGGCGGCGACCACTTCGGGGTACGGGCCGGCCGCCGCTGAGGGGGCTCAGCCCAGGTCGTCCGCCAGCAGCGCCCGGACGCCCTCGATGTTCTGCGTGAGGTAGGAGCGCAGCGAGGGCGGTACGACCTCCACCGAGGCGATCCCCTCGCGGGTGAAGGGGACGCGGACCACGTCGTAGGTGCCCAGCGGTTCGTCCACTTCCGGTCCGTGGCGCCGGGAGAGGTCCATGGCGGCCAGCCGGCAGACGAAGAAGTGCTGGACCTTCACTCCGTGCGCGGCATGGTGCAGGGAGTGCGAGACGGTGTCGACGAAGGCGGGGACGACGTCGACGACCTTGCCGCCGAGCTCCTCGTCCACCTCACGGTGGAGCGCGGCGACCACGGTCTCGTCCTCGGGTTCCACCCCGCCGCCGGGCGTGATCCAGTAGGGCGCCTGGCCGGGCTTGGTGCGTTTGATCAGGATCATTTCGAGCTCGTCGGAGCCGGGTTCGGCGGCGAGCAGGATGGCGCGGGCCGTGCGTTTGACCACGGGTCGTACGGTCATAAGCGACATCTGCCGCGTGCGGGGCGCGACGAAACCCCTTTCCCGGCAGAACCCCGGCCCACCGGCCGAACCCCGGGTTCACCAGGAAACGGCGGCGCGCAGGAGCCACTCGTGTGCCCGGGCGAGGTGCGGGTGGGCGAGCGTCCCGGCGCGGACGACGAGGAAGTAGGTGCGCAGCGGGGGGACCGGCGGGTTGAGGAGGGCGACGACCTCGCCGGTGTCCAGGGCCTCGTCGCACAGGTAGCGGGGCAGTACCCCGATGCCCGCCCCGGCGGCCACGCAGGAGAGCACGGCCCGCAGGTCGGGGGCGATGACCGCGCCGGTGGCCACGGGTTTGCTGTCGAAGACGGCGGCCCAGTAGCGGGTGACGAACGGCAGGCTCTCGTCGACCTCCACCACGGGCAGGTGTTCCAGGACGCCGACGCCCTTGTCGCGGACGACGGCCGCGCCGCCGAGCCGGGCGGCCCACCGCGGGGCGCCGACCAGGACGTGTTCCTCGTCGCAGAGCGGGGTGGCGGTGAGCAGGCGGCCGCGCGGGCGCGTGGTGGTGACGGCCAGCTCGTGGTGGCCGGCGGCCAGGCCCTCGAAGAGGTCCTCGGACATGCCGTGGGCGGCGCGCACGGCGAGCCCCTGGGTGATCAGCGGGCTGAGCGCGGGCAGGACGCGCAGCGCGGTGAACTCCGGTGGCCCCGCGAGGTGCAGGGTGCGGTGCGGCCACTGTTCGTCGAGTCCGGACTCGGTGATCTCCAGCAGCGCGTCGACGTGCGGGGCGATGCGGTGGGCGAGTTCGTCGCCCGTGGTGGTGGGGGGTGACGCCGCGGGCCCGGCGGAGGAAGAGGGGGCGGCCGAGCTGCCGTTCCAGGGTGCGTATCTGGCCGGTCACCGCGGGCTGGGAGAGGCCGAGGAGGGCGGCGGCGCGGGTGAAGGAACCCGCCCGGTGGACCGTGACGAACGTGCGCAAGAGGGTCAGATCCATGCCGTCTCCCCGGCTCGTCCGCCACCGACCGTAGAGGAACTATAAATAAGTCGATAGGGCTGTGTCGTCAGGGTGATTGGACTCTGACGCAGAGTCAACTAGCCTTGGTCGCACGGTTCTTCCTTCGCGCGGGACCGTGGCGGCTCAAGCCATGAGGGGGGAGGCTTGAGCCGTCCTCGCGTTGTCCGCCGCCTGTCCGCCCGTCCGACCACTGCCTGCCCGTCCGCTTGTTCACCGCCGCAATGTGTCGGCCGTCAGCGGTCCGTGGCAGTCTGGGACGCATGGAAGAACGCTCCGGAAGCGGGCCCGCCGGGCCCGTCGGCCCCCCGCCTCGACGGCGGCCGCCGGTCCTGCCGGGTGAACCGCCGTACTACACCACGGACACGTGTGCCGGCTGCGGGGCCATCGTGCACGGCATCCACGGCCGCTGGACGTGTGCGGCCTGCGGGACGTGCAGCCCGTACCAGGAGCCGCCGGAGGGCTGGGCCTCGGAGATCACTCCGGAGGAGCTCGCCACCAACACGGTCGGGTACGACGCCCCGCCGGACGCCCGGTAGGCCCTGCCCGCCCTCGCTTCCCCCCGGCCAGCGCCGCGGTCAGTCCTTGTCGTCGGGCAGGATCATGTGCATCGCCCAGGCGACGATCGAGATGATCACTCCGCCCACCAGCGCCGAGCCGAAGCCCGCCACGTGGAAGGCGAGGTCCAGCCGGTCCGCCAGCCAGCTGGTCAGCAGCAGCATCAACGCGTTGATCACCAGCGTGATCAGGCCCAGCGTCAGGATGAAGAGCGGGAACGACAGCAGCTTGACGACCGGCTTGACCAGAAAGTTGACCAGGCCGAAGACGAGCGCCACCCCGAGCAGCGTGAGCGCCTTCGCGGCGGTCGTCTCGCCGCGCAGGGTGATGCCCTTGAGCAGCCAGATCGCCGCTGCCAGGGCCGCCGCGTTGGCGATCGTCTTGACTACGAAATTCTTCATACGTGAGATCGTGGCAGACGGGACCGACAGGTGGGATCGGCGTCCGGCGGCACGGCCGGCGCCCGGAGGAGGAGACGGCGGATGAAGGCGTTCCGGCTGGACGAGCTGGAGGCGGAGCGGGCCGCGAACGAGGGGGCGTACCTCCAGTTCCTGCGGGAGCGGAACATGTCCGCCGGGCTCTACGCGCTGGACGCGGGGGACCAGGATCCGCAGGGCCCGCACGCGCAGGACGAGATCTACTTCGTGGTGAGCGGCCGGGCGGCGATCACGGTCGGGGACGAGACGACGGAGGTCGGGCGCGGCAGCGTGGGTCTACGTCCCGGCGAACACGGTCCACCGGTTCCACCACATCAGCGAGGATCTCCGGTTCTGGTGGTCTTCTCTCCGCCCGAGAGCTGAGGGTCGGCCCCGGCTTCCCGTAGGGGGAGGTTCAGGGGCGTACGGGGGCTGTGGGGCCCCCGCCGGCACCCCGGTCCGCCCTAGCATCGAAGCATGCCC
>NZ_BAAAXZ010000106.1:0-16892 GCF_039535865.1 Streptomyces thioluteus | reverse complement strand
ACCCGCCCGCCCCGCCCCGGGCCCGCGGACGACGCCGCCGGGACGGTCGGGAGCAGATCGGACCGGCTTACGGAACAGGCCGAGGCGGGCCACCGAGAAGTTCAACGCCGCCGCACGACCGCCGCGATCCCCCTCTCCGCCCTAGCAACATGACACGGCCCATGAGCACACAGACGGTCTGGCAAGGTATCAGAAATCGAGGCAAGCCGAAACCTGGGACGCCCGCACGGGCCAGAGGTCAACAGAGGGTCAACGCGATGCGCAACGGGCCTCGGCAATCAACAGCGTGGTCGCCTCCGCCCAGTGACCATTTACCGAACACACACACACGCTTCTCCAACTAAGTAGTCGCGTACTTCTACGCCGACACAGTACACAGGACAGTACCCTACACACCAGGTCACACCATGGCGGCTGCTGCTACTATATTATCTAACGCACTCGACCCCCAATGAAGGCGCTCATTCACCTCGTGACACACACTTACAGCGTAAAGCGCAGCCTCCACCATGGATACAAGACTCTTTACTCCGAATCCGTTTCACCGTACACTGAAGAGCGACGTCAGGTTACCAGGATGGCCCACCCGAGCTCACGCTCATTGGCCTGCACGCCCTGCTGGAAACGCGCAGCACCAGCCGCGCTCTGCGCAGAGCAAGCACGAACACACCACGGACCTCAGAGGGAGCGTGTATGGAAAAACGCAGGCCCTAGCAGGGGCCCGCACCCTCGCCGAGCTGGAGGAGAGCCGCCGGGCCGTCGAGCAGCACAAGCGCGAGGTCGAGGGCAAGCTCGCCGCGGCGCGCCGGCTGCTCAACTCCCTGCCGGACGACGAGCGCGAGGAGTACGCGCGGGCCTCGCGCTCCGGCGGCGGGGCGGAGCGGTCCGGCTCCCTGCCGCCGCTCTCCCGGCTCGCCGCCTCGCTCCCGGGGCAGGAAGCGGGGCCCGCCTCCGGCGCGTCGTCCTCGCGCGGCGCCGCCGCCGCGATGGCCGCCCGCTCGGCGGTCGGCACGCCCTACGCCTGGGGGGGCGACCGGCCCGTCCGCCTTCGACTGCTCCGGGCTGATGCAGTGGGCCTACGGGCGGGCCGGGGTCGGCCTGCCGCGGACCTCGCAGGCCCAGCGCAACGCGGGCCGGCACGTGTCGCTCTCCGAGGCCCGGCCCGGCGACCTGGTCATCTACCGGGACGACGCCAGCCACGTCGGCATGTACGTGGGCAACGGCCAGGTCGTGCACGCCCCCTACCCCGGGGCGCGGGTGCGGTACGACCCCGCCAACATGATGCCGATCTCCTCCATCACCCGGCCCCTGACCGGCCCTGATCACCGGGGCCCGCCCGGCCGGCTCGTACGATGCGGGCCATGGACGGCCGGACGCGGTGGAACGGGCGCCGGGCAGCGCACTGCCTGGCCGCCCTGCTGATGGCGTGCTCGGTTCTGGCCGGCTGCGAGACCGTCGGTCCCGACGCCGGGCCGGGTCGAGACCGTCGCCGTGCAACGGCTGCTCGACCGCTGGGCGGCGGCCGTTCGCGGGCACGACGAGCGGGCGTACACCGACGCCGTGGACCCCTCCCCGGACGCGGCGGCCTACCGCGACCGGCGGCGGCAGGTCTACGAGAACCTCGCCGGCGTCCCGTTCGCCGCCTGGGACTACCGGGTGGCGCGCCTCGGCGGCTTCACCCCCGCCGCCGGGTCCGGCCACCGGGTGGCCGTCGAGGCCGAACTCCGCTACCGCCTCGCCGGGTACGACGCGGCGCCGGTCGCCGTCCCCGTACGGCTGACCGCGGTGCGGCGCGACGGGCGGTGGTACGTGGCCGGCGACGACACCGCGTCCGGCGACCGGCAGTTGTGGGAGCAGGGCCGGGTCACGGTGGTGCGGGGCGCCCGCAGCCTCGTCCTGGGGGCGGGACAGCAGACGGACCTGCTGCGGTCCGTGGCCGGGCTCGCGGACACGGCGGTGCCGGCGGTGGACTCGGCCTGGAAGGACGGCTCCTTCGGCCGGATCGTGGTGGAGATGCCCGCCTCCCTGGAGCGCATGGGCGCCCTGCTCGGGGCGCCGGCCTCCGACTACCGGGGCATCGCGGCCGTCACCACCGGGGACGGGACCGGGACGCCCGCGCGGATCGTCGTCAACCCCGAGGCGTACGGGGCGCTCGGGGACTTCGGCCGGCGGACCGTGCTCACGCACGAGGCCACGCACGTCGCGACGCGCGACAGCACGTCGTCGACGACGCCGATGTGGCTCTCGGAGGGGTTCGCGGACTGGGTCGCGTACCGGGGGGTCGGGCGTACGCCGCGTCAGATCGCCCCGGAACTCGCCCGGTCGGTCGCCTCCTCCGGGGCACCCCGCGGGCTGCCCGCGGACGCGGACTTCGGCTTCACGGGGGAGCCGGGGCGGCTGGCGCGGGCGTACGAAGGGGGCTGGCTGGCGTGCCGGATGGTGGCGGAGCGGTGGGGGGAGGGGAAGTTGGTGGCCTTCTACCGGGCGGTGGGTGCCAAGGGAGGCTCCTTGGAACGGGCTGCGCGGGAGGTGTTGGGGGTGAGCGTGGGGGGACTTCACGGGGCGGTGGCGGGGGTATGTGGGGGAGGTGCTGCGGGGGTAGGTGCTGCGCGGGGGGTTTTGCCCCTGGCCCGCCCTTTCACCGTTTCTTCCGGGGAGACCCCGGGCCCCATTCGCCCTTCGGGCGAAGTCCTCAAACGCCGGACGGGCTGTTTCAGCCGGGGCACCCCCTTACCGGGACGCCAGTTCCGACGCCCGCTCGGGGCCGTCCAGTCGCGCCGCCGGCACCGGCACCGTCGCCCGCCACAGCCGACGGCACGCCACCACCGTCGCCGCCACCAGCAACGCGTTGCGCAGCGTCAGCGTCGCCACCCCCAGCTTGTCGCTGGCGACCACGTGCGAGAACCAGATCGGGAACTCCAGCTGCGTCAGGGGCGCGACCGCGAGCACCAGCGCCACCGGCAGGCCCGCCTGCCGGGACGCCCGGGCCGTCGCGCAGACCGCCGCCAGTCCGATCAGCCACACCACGTACTGCGGGCTGATCACCCGGCTCGTCGTGGTGAACAGCAGCACCGCCGTGAACGCCGCGTCGGACGGCGTGCACGGCGTGAACGTCCGCGCCTTGAGCCGCCACAGCAGCAGCCAGCCGAACGCCAGCAGGCTCAGCCCCAGCGCCAGCGCGCTGACCGCGTGCACATGGCGCCCCAGGAACTCCACCGAGCCGTAGTGCAGCCGCGCCCGCCCGTGCCAGCCGAAGTGCCGGCCGAGGTGGAAGACCAGCGAGCCCAGGGACTCGACCTCCGTGCCCCGGTCGCGCTGGAAGGTCAGGAAGGCCAGCGCCCCGGGCATGGCCGCGGCGAACAGCATCGCCAGCACCACCACGGTGACCATCGCCGAGCTCCACGCGGAGCGGGTGCGCGGGCCGCGCTCCACCCCGATGAGCAGCAGCATGGGCCAGACCTTCAGCAGCGTGCCGAAGCCGGCGAGCGCCCCGGCCGCGCGCGGGCGGCGGCCCAGTGCCAGCAGCGCGGCGACCGCGACGGCGGTCACCATCACGTCGTAACGGGCGTAGACGATCGGCCCGAGCAGCGGCACCCCGGCCACCCACACCCACACCCCGCGCCGGCTGCGCCGCCCGTCCCGGACCGCGTACAGCAGGAGCGCGAGGACCGCGGCGTCCGCCGCGAAGCACACCAGGAAGAACGCGGGCGCGTAGTTCAGGAACGGGAGCAGACCGGGGGCGAGCACGGCGAGCGCGGCGGCGGGCGGGTACTGCCAGGTGACGTCGTCGTAGGGGAAGATGCCGGTGCGCAGGACGCCGTACCAGCCCTGGTAGATCACCTCGATGTCCACGGCGACGTCGGACCCCGGCATGTCCAGCACGCGGAACACGCACAGCAGCAGGAAGGCGCGGGTGACGGCCCACGTCGCGATCAGGGTCCGCAGTCGGGAGCCCGTCCTGGAGCCCGTCATCGTCCACCTCGTCCGGTCGGGGGCGCTACTCGCCGTACGTGCACCGTCGCTGCAAGGCATGATGCCTGGGAGCCGGTCCGGCACGCGGTGACGTGGCGGGGGCGGGCGCGGTTGCCGCCCGATCGCCGTCCGGGGGCAGGCGGTACTGTCGGCGGCGATGCACAAGACCCTGATCGTCACCAACGACTTCCCGCCGCGCCCGGGCGGCATCCAGGCCTTCCTGCACAACATGGCGCTGCGCCTGGACCCGGAGCGGGTCGTCGTCTACGCGTCCACCTGGAAGCGGAGCGAGGAGGGCGTACGGGCCACCGCCCGCTTCGACGCCGAGCAGCCCTTCCGCGTCGTGCGCGACCGGACCACGATGCTGCTGCCCACCCCGCGGGTGACCCGGCGCGCGGTGGGTCTGCTGCGCGAACACGGCTGCTCCTCCGTCTGGTTCGGGGCCGCCGCCCCGCTGGGGCTGATGGCGCCGGCGCTGCGGGCGGCCGGGGCGCGGCGGATCGTCGCCACGACGCACGGCCACGAGGCGGGCTGGGCCCAGTTGCCCGGCGCGCGGCAACTGCTGCGCCGCATCGGCGAGGGCACGGACACGATCACCTATCTGGGGGAGTACACGCGGTCCCGTATCGCGACCGCCCTCACGGGCGACGCGGCCTCGCGCATGGTCCAACTGCCGCCCGGCGTGGACGAGAAGACCTTCCATCCCGGGTCGGGAGGGGACGCGGTGCGGGCCCGGCTGGGGCTGACGGACCGGCCGGTCGTGGTCTGCGTGTCCCGGCTCGTGCCGCGCAAGGGGCAGGACACGTTGATCCGGGCCATGCCGGCGGTGCTGGCACGGGTGCCGGACGCGGTGCTGCTGATCGTCGGGGGCGGGCCCTACGCGGCGGACCTGCGGCGGCTGGCGGCGGAGACGGGCGTCGCGGACGCCGTGCGCTTCACCGGGCCGGTGGAGTGGGAGGAGCTCCCGGCCCACTACGGCGCGGGCGACGTCTTCGCGATGCCGTGCCGGACGCGGCGGGGCGGGCTGGACGTGGAGGGGCTGGGGATCGTCTACCTGGAGGCGTCGGCGACGGGGTTGCCGGTGGTGGCGGGGGATTCGGGCGGGGCGCCGGATGCGGTGCTCGAAGGGGAGACGGGGTTTGTGGTGCGCGGCGATTCCGCCGCGGCGTGCGCCGATCGGCTCGTCGAGCTGCTTCTCGACCCCGAGCTGCGGGTGCGCATGGGTGCGCGGGGGCGTCGGTGGGTGGAGGAGCGGTGGCGGTGGGATCTGCTGGCGGGGCGGTTGGAGGGGTTGCTGTAGGGGGAGTTGCCCCTGGCCCGCCCTTTCACCGTTTCCGCAGCAGCACGCTGCGCGCGCTGTCCTCAAACGCCGGACGGGCTGATATTCAGCCCGTCCGGCGCTTGAGGACAAACCCGCGCGGAGCGCGGAGAGAAACGGTGAAAGGGCGGGCCGGGGGCAACTCCCCCCACAGGCACCCCTACCCGTGATAGATCGCCTCGATCTCGTGCGCGAAGTCCTTCGCGACAACGTTCCGCTTCAGCTTCAGCGACGGCGTCACATGCCCGGACGCCTCCGTGAACTGCGCCGCCAGCACGCGGAACTTCCGTACCGACTCCGCCTTCGACACGGCCGCGTTGCCGTCGTCGACCGCCTTCTGGACGTCCGCGAGCAGCTCGGGATCGTCCGCCAGGTCCGCGGCCGTCAGGCCGGCCCGCTTGCCGTGGGACTCCAGCCAGCGCGGCAGGAAGTCCTCGTCGAGGGTGACGAGGGCGCCCACGAAGGGGCGGCCGTCGCCGACGACCATGCATTCGGCGATCAGCGCGTGGGCGCGGATGCGGTCCTCGATGACCGCGGGGGCGACGTTCTTGCCGCCCGCGGTCACGAGGATCTCCTTCTTCCGGCCGGTGATCTTGAGGAAGCCGTCCTCGTCGAGGGTGCCCAGGTCGCCCGTGTGGAACCAGCCGTCGGCGAGCGCCTCGGCGGTGGCCTTCTCGTTGTTCCAGTAGCCGGTGAACAGGTGCTCGCCGTGCAGCAGCACCTCGCCGTCGTCCGCGATCCGGATCACGGAGCCGGGCAGCGGCTGGCCGACCGTGCCGATCTTGGGCCGGTCCCAGGGGTTGAAGGCGGTCGCGGCGCAGGACTCGGTGAGGCCGTAGCCCTCCAGGACCGTGAAGCCGATGCCCCGGTAGAAGTGGCCCAGCCGCTCGCCCAGCGGGGCGCCGCCCGAGATCGCGTGCGTGGCGCGGCCGCCGAGGACCGCGCGGAGCTTGCCGTAGACGAGCCGGTCGAAGACCTTGTGCTTGAGTTTGAGGCCGAAGGAGGGGCCCTCGGGGGTGTCGAGCGCCCGGCTGTAGGCGATCGCCGTGTCCGCGGCCTTGTCGAAGATCTTGCCCTTGCCGTCGGCCTGGGCCTTGGCGCGCGCCCCGTTGTAGACCTTCTCGAAGACCCGCGGCACGCCCAGGATCAGCGTCGGGCGGAACCCGGCCAGGTCGTCGGTGAGGTTGCGGATGTCGCTGACCATGCCCAGCCGGATGGGGGCCATCAGCGCGGCGACCTCCACCAGCCGCCCGAAGACGTGCGCCGCGGGCAGGAAGAGGAGGACGGAGGAGTCGCCGGTGCGGAACAGGGGTTTGAGGCGCTCGACCGCGTTGCCGCACTCGGCGAAGAAGCTGCGGTGGGTGAGCACACAGCCCTTGGGGCGCCCGGTGGTGCCGGAGGTGTAGACGATGGTCGCGGGGGAGTCCGCGTCGGCCAGCGAGCTGCGCTCGTCGACCTCCTCGTCGGTGACGCCCTCGCCGGCGTCGCGGAGCGCGTCGAGGGCGCCGTCTGCGTCCTTGTCGATCCGCCAGACGTGCTTCAGCTCGGGCAGCCGCTCCCGCACGGATTCCACCGCGGCCTCGTGCGCGGCGGTCTCGGCCAGGCAGGCCACGGCGCCCGAGTCGCCGAGGATCCACTCGATCTGCTCGGGGGAGCTGGTCTCGTAGACCGGCACGGTGACCGCGCCCGCGGTCCAGATGGCGAAGTCCAGCAGCGCCCACTCGTAGCGGGTGCGCGACAGCAGGCCGATCCGGTCGCCGGGCCGGACGCCCGAGGCCATCAGGCCCTTGGCCGCGGCGCGGACCTCGGCGAGGAACTCCACCGCGGTGACGTCCTGCCAACCGTTCGCGGTCTTGCGCCCTATGACGACGACCTCTGGGTGGAGCGAAGCGTTCCGGCGGATGAGATCCGTCAGGTTTCCGTCCGCGGGGACCTCGTAGAGGGCCGGAAGGCTGAACTCGCGCAAGACTGCTGCTCCTCGTCGGGCGCCGGCGCCGCCGCGTCGTCGAGGGGCGCTGCGTCGGCTGCGGTCCATGTGTTTCAGGCAGGGGTGAAGGCAGGGTGAAGGAGGACGGCCCGGACGTTACCCACCAGTACAGGTTTCGAATAGAGGGTCACGCCCAGATGTTCTGTGCGTCACATGCCGCGGAACCGCTCCCGGCACCCTAGCCCCTCCTCTTGGTGACCCGGAAGTAACCGCAGGTCGCAGCCCTGTCATGGCCCTTCGCCAGGGCCCTTCCGAACGCCGTCGGCGGCGGCCTAGGGTGCTGACCATGCGAGTTCACGTGGTCAGCGATGTGCACGGCAACGCCCGGGACCTGGCCCGGGCCGGCGACGGCGCGGACGCCCTGGTCTGCCTCGGCGACCTGGTGCTCTTCCTCGACTACGCCGACCACTCGCGCGGCATCTTCCCCGAGCTGTTCGGGGTGGAGATGGCCGACCGCATCGTCGAACTGCGCACCGCCCGCCGCTTCGCGGAGGCCCGGGAGCTGGCCCGCGGCCTGTGGGCGGGCATCGACAAGGACGCCGCCGTCGAACGGGCCGTACGCAAGCAGTACGCCGAACTCTTCGCCGCCTTCCCCACCCCGACCTACGCCACCTACGGCAATGTCGATGTCCCTCCGCTGTGGCCCGAGTACGCCCGTCCGGGCACCACGGTGCTCGACGGCGAGCGGGCCGAGATCGGGGGGTGGATCTTCGGCTTTGTCGGAGGTGGCCTGCGGACGCCCATGCGCACCCCCTACGAGATCGACGACGAGGTCTACGCGGGACGGCTCGCCGCCCTCGGCGAGGTGGACGTCCTCTGCTCCCACATCCCGCCCGACGTGCCGGAACTCTGCTACGACACGGTCGCCCGCCGCTTCGAGCGCGGCAGTTCGGCGCTGCTGGAGACCATCCTCGCCACCCGTCCCAAGTACGCGCTCTTCGGCCACGTCCACCAGCCACTGGCCCGAAGAATGCGCATCGGCGTGACCGAATGCGTCAACGTCGGGCACTTCGCGTCCACCGGTACACCATGGGCGCTGGAGTGGTGACGCGCCGCGAGAGGTAGCCTTCACCGGCAGACAGCAGCACGACACAGGCGGCGGCCGGCACGGAGGAGCCACGGAGATGGCGGAACACACCAGCTCGAGCATCACCATCGAGGCGACCCCCGCCGAGGTCATGGCGGTCATCGCCGACTTCGACCGCTACCCGGAGTGGACCGGGGAGGTCAAGCAGGCCGAGGTGCTGGAGAAGGACGAGCAGGGGCGCGCCGCCAAGGTGCGCCTGGTGCTCGACGCCGGCGCCATCAAGGACGACCACACGCTGAAGTACAGCTGGCCCGACGAGCTCACCGTCTCGTGGTCGCTGGACAAGTCCCAGATGCTGCGCCAGCTCGACGGCTCCTACAGCCTCGCCCCGCTGGACGGCGGCCGCCGGACCGAGGCGACCTACTCGCTCACCGTCGACGTCAAGATCCCGATGCTGGGGATGATCAAGCGCAAGGCGGAGAAGGTCATCATCGACCGCGCCCTCGCCGGGCTCAAGCAGCGCGTCGAGTCCGTCGTCGCCTCCTGACCCCACCGCCCTTCCGGAAGGCTCCCCTTGCGCACGGTCCTCGTCACCGGTCCCGGCGGCGCGGGCCGCACCACCGCCGCGGCGGCCACCGCCCTCGCGGCGGCCCGCGCCGGGCACCGCGTCCTGCTGCTGACCGGTGAGCGCGGTCCGGTGCCGGACGCCGTGCTCGGCGTCCCGCTGCCGCGCGACGGCGCGGACGCCCGTCGTCCGTGGGGCACGCCCGTCGAGGCCGCCCCCGGGCTGTGGGCCGCCCGGATCACCGCCGACGAGCACTTCACCGCCCTCGCGGGCGACCTCCAGGAACGCGGCGCCGCCCTCTTCGACCTGCTGGGCGCCGCCCCCCTCGACCCCGAGGAGCTCACCGAGCTCCCCGGCGCCGAACCCCTCGCGCTGCTCGCCGCCCTGCGCGCCGCGCACCGCGAGGACGACGCGGCCCGGGACCTGCTCGTCGTCGACATGCCCCCGGCCCACGAGACCGTCCGGCTGCTCGCCCTGCCCGAGCAGCTGCGCCGCTACCTGCGCCGGCTGCTGCCCCCGGAGCGGCAGGCCGCCCGCGCCCTGCGCCCGGTCCTCGCCCAGTTGGCCGGGGTGCCCATGCCCGCCCAGCGGCTCTACGAACTCGCCGCGCGCTGGGACGCCGAACTGGCCGCCGTCCAGGACGTGATCGACGCGGACTCCACCACCGTCCGCCTGGTCACCGAACCCGGCCCCTGGGCCGGTGACGCCCTGCGGCCGGTGCGCGCGGGGCTCGCCCTCCAGGGCGTCCGCGTCGACGCCCTCATATCCAACCGGCTGCTCCCCGGCAGCACCGACCCCTGGCTCGCCGGCCTGGCCGCCGGGCAACAGGCCGCGCACGAGGCGCTCCACGAGGAGTACGCGGCCGACGGCGTCGCCGTCCTCGGCCTGCCGCACCTCGGCCGGGCCCCGCGCGGCACCGCCGACCTCGCCGCCCTGGCGGAGCGGGGCGGCCTCGGGAAGCCCGGCGACGGCCCGCCGCGGCCCGCCCCCGCCGTCGAGGACCACCTCGCCACCGACAACCTGCTGGTCTGGCGGCTGCCGCTGCCCGGGGCCGAGCGCGACGGGCTCGGCCTGGTGCGCCGCGGCGACGAACTCATCGTCGCCGTCGGACCGTTCCGCCGCGTCCTGCCCCTGCCGTCCGCGCTGCGCCGCTGCACCGTCGCCGGTGCGGGGCTGCGGGACGGAGCGCTGTGCGTACGCTTCGTGCCCGATCCCCAGCTGTGGCCGCGGACACCCTGAACCACGTTGCCTCGTTCGGGTAACGTCGGAGGAAAGCCCCGTTTCTGGAGTCCGCCGTGAACGATGCCACCGAGCGCCCCGCCCCGCACGGGGAACCCGACCCCGACGCCTGGGAGACGGCCTGCGCCGAGGACCTCGCCGCGGAACGCGCCCGCAGGCGCGAGCAGTACGGGCAGGGCGCGACCCCCGGCACGGCCGCGGAGGAGCTGCGCAAGCTGATCGACGCCGTCACCGACAAGGTGGCCGGCCTCCAGCTGCCGCCGTCCGTCACCGCGGCGCAGGGCGCCGTGCAGCAGATCGTCGACGCCGCGAAGGCCGTCGTCGAGCCGGTCGTCGAGCGCAACCCCGAGGTCTTCGACCACCTCGCCTCCGCCGGTTCCGAACTGCTCGCGGCCTACCGCGCGGCGGTCCGCGGCCAGGAGGAGCGGTGGACCCGCCGGGCCGCGGAGGACGGCCGGGACGGGCGGGACGGCGACGACGGGGACGCCCCGGGCGGCACCGAGCGGATCGACCTCGACTGAGGCCCGGCCGGGGAGCTCCCTCACCTCCGGTACGGTTGTCGGCGGCGGGGTTCGAGCGAAAAACTGAGGGATACATGGGACTCACCATCGGCGTCGACATCGGCGGCACGAAGATCGCGGCCGGCGTGGTCGACGAAGAGGGTTCGATCCTCGCGACATGCAAGGTGCCGACCCCGAACACGCCCGAAGGAGTCATCGACGCCATCGCCGACGCGGTGCGGACCGTCAGCGCCGACCACGACGTCGAGGCCGTCGGCATCGGCGCGGCCGGCTACGTGGACGACAAGCGGGCCACGGTCCTCTTCGCCCCCAACATCAACTGGCGGCACGAGGCGCTCAAGGACAAGGTCGAGCAGCGCGTCGGCCTCCCCGTCGTCGTCGAGAACGACGCCAACGCCGCCGCCTGGGGCGAGTACCGCTTCGGCGCCGGCCAGGGCCACGACGACGTCATCTGCATCACCCTGGGCACCGGCCTGGGCGGCGGCATCATCATCGGCAACAAGCTGCGCCGCGGCCCGCTTCGGCGTGGCCGCCGAGTTCGGGCACATCCGCACCGTGCCGGACGGCCTGCTGTGCGGCTGCGGCAGCCAGGGCTGCTGGGAGCAGTACGCCTCCGGCCGCGCCCTGGTCCGCTACGCCAAGCAGCGCGCCCAGGCCACGCCGGGCAACGCCGAGATCCTCCTCGGCCTCGGCGACGGCACCCCCGAGGGCATCGAGGGCAAGCACATCAGCGAGGCCGCCCGGCAGGGCGACCCGGTGGCGATCGACTCCTTCCGCGAGCTGGCCCGCTGGGTCGGCTCCGGACTCGCCGATCTGGCCTCGCTGTTCGACCCGTCGGCGTTCATCGTCGGCGGCGGGCTCTCCGACGAGGGCGACCTCGTCCTCGACCCGATCCGCAAGTCCTTCCGCCGCTGGCTCGTCGGCGGGCAGTGGCGGCCGCACGCACAGGTGCTCGCCGCGCAGCTCGGCGGCAAGGCGGGGCTCGTCGGCGCGGCCGATCTGGCGCGCCAGGGCTGAACCGGATCATGATGGTGGCATGGGTGACGTGCTACCTGATCTGCCGGTGTCGGGCACCGAAGCCGACGGTTCCGCCGTCGTGCGGGTGCTGAGCTACAACGTCCGTTCCCTGCGGGACGATGTGGGGGGCGCTGGCCCGGGTCATCCGGGCCTGCGCCCCCGACGTCGTCTGTGTGCAGGAGGCCCCCCGCTTCTTCGCTGGCGCAAGGCGGTGGCGCGCCTCGCGCGGGCGGCCGGGCTGGTGTACGTGACGGGCGGGGCGACGGCGTCCGGCCCGATGATCCTCTCCACGTTGCGTCCCCATGTGGAGCGCGCCGAGGCCCTGTTGCTGCCCCGCACGCCGGGCCTGCACCAGCGCGGGCTGGCGACGGCCGTCCTCCGCTTCGGCCCGGCCGGGGCGCGGCTGGGCGTCGTCAGCTGCCACCTGAGCATCCGCGACGAGGAGCGGTACGCCCAGGGGCGGTTGGTGCTGGAGGCGTTGGACGCGCTGGGTGTGCCCCACGGTGTCGTCGCCGGGGACCTCAACGACCGTCCGTCCGGCCGGACGTTCGGGCTGCTGGGCGGACGCGCTCCAGGACGGCTGGGCCGTGAAGCCGTGGGGGCGGGAGCATACGACGCGGCTGGGGTGATCCGCTGCAGCGGATCGACGCGGTGTTCGCTACGCGGGGGGTGGAGGTGCTGGGGTGCGGGGTGCCGATGGGGTTGGCGGGGGTGTCCGAGGCGGATCTGCGGGCGGCGACGGATCATCTGCCGGTGCTGGCGGCGCTGCGGGTGCCGGTGGGTGGGTGAGGGGGTTTGTGCCCCGGTCCCGCCCTTTCACCGTTTCCTCCGGGGCAAGCCCCGGGCCCGCAACGCGGCTCCGCCGCGTTTGCCGGGGGCTCCGCCCCCTGGACCCCTGCCTGGGGCTCCGCCCCGGACCCCGCAGTGCGGCTCCGCCCCGGGTCCGGTAATGCTGCTGCTGCGCCCGGGGCCCGGCTTCGCCCCGGGCCCCGCAACCGCGCTCCGCGCGGTTGTCCTCAAGCTCCCCGGAGGGGGCAACCCCCGGACGGGCTGGACTGGCGCGCCCGTGCCTGAAATCCAGCCCGGGCGCGCACTTCAGCCCGTCCGGCGTTTGAGGACAGCGCCCGCAGGGCGCTTCGGGGGCCAGGGGCTCAGCCCCGGCCAGGGGCGCAGGTGGCGCAGCCCCCGGTGGGGTGCAGGGGCGGAGCCCGCGGCCTCTGCGCGGAGCGCAACCCCGCCCCACCGCGCGGAGCGCGGTGCCGGGCCACCGCCCGGAGGGCGGTTCGGGTCCGGGGGCCCCGCCCCGGAAGAAATGGTGAAAGGGCGGGTCCGGGGTACACCCCCTCACACGACCGCGCCACGCCCCGGATCGTCGTCCTCGTCGTCCCCGTCCCGCATCCGCAGGACCAGCGTCGCGAACCGCCGAGGAAGCCCCCGATGCCCAGCGTCGTGATCCACCACGTCAGTTCCTGCTGGAGCAGGACCATCACCAGCAGCAGCAGGGGACCGCCCAGCACCGCCAGCCACGCGAAGCGCGACGTGACGTCGCCGGACGGGAGCGGCGGCGGCTCCGGGGGGGACGAAGTGGCCCTCGTCGTCCTCGTCGTCCGCGTCCGGGGGTGCGGGCGTGGACCAGTCGCGGGGGCCGACCCGGGCGCGTAGACGATGAAACTGCCGGGCCGCTCGGGCGGCTTGGGGGCCTCCGTGGTGGGGGTCTCCGCCGCGGGCGCGGCGGCCGGAGGGGTCTCGTCCTCGCCGCCCGTCGCCGGCCAGCGCCCCTTCTCGGGGTCGGGCTGCTCCCCGTACGCGGCGACCAGCTCCGCCCAGGCGGCGTCCTCGTCGAGGGGGTCCCGGTCGCGGTCGTGTCCGGCGTCGCGCTCAGCCACGGGGGGCCGTCCGCTGCGCGGCGAGCCGGGAGACGAAGGCGTAGGTGTCCTCGAAGATCGCCGGGGCGTCGTGGTCGAGCGTGGCCACGTGGTAACTGGCGCTCCAGCAGCCGCTCGGTGACGTCCCGGGAGGAGGACCCGGGCCAGGATGCGTGCGGAGTCGGCCGGCGGTACGACGTGGTCCTCGGGGCTGTGCATGAGCAGCAACGGCTGGGTCACCTGGGGCAGTTCGCGGTCCACGAGCTGGAGGAAGCGCCGGAAGGAGTGCGCCGCGTGCAGCGGCACCCGTCGTAACCGACCTCCTCCGCCCCGGGCTTGGCGATGTCGCTGGCGATCCCGGCGGCCGTGGGGACGAAGTGCCGGACCACCGGCAGTGCCTTGGCGGCCAGTCCGTGCACCTTGTTGGCCGGGTTGACGACGGCGACGCCCGAGACCGCGTCCCCGTGCCGGGCCGCGAGCCGCAGGGCCAGGGCCCCGCCCATGGAGAGGCCGCAGACGAAGACCTGGGCGCAGCGCTCCCGCAGCCCCCACAATTCGCGGTCCACCTCGGCGTACCAGTCCTGCCAGCCGGTGATCTGCATGTCCTGCCAGCGGGTGCCGTGGCCGGGCAGCAGGGGCAGCGACACCGTGAACCCGCGGGCGGCGAGATCGTCGGCCCAGGGCCGGACGGACTGCGGGGAACCGGTGAAGCCGTGGCAGACGAGGACGCCGACCTCTCCGCCTTCGTGGCGGAACGGCTCGGCGCCGGGGAGGAGCGGCACCGGGATCTCCGATCAATGGAGCGGGACCGCGGGCACGACGGGCACGACGCGCGGCGGCCGCGGAAGGACAGGGTCTGTTCCCTCAGCCTACGCGGAGCGCCGCACGGCGGGTAGGCAGGTTAAGGTCTCCTCGTCACACACAGGAGGTTCTCGGTTGTTCTACGGCGCTATGAAGCTGTCCATCGGCGGGTCGCTGAAGCTTGCCTTCCGGCCGTGGGTGGAGGGCCTGGAGAACGTGCCCGCCGAGGGGCCCGCGATCCTGGCGAGCAACCACCTCTCGTTCTCGGACTCCTTCTTCCTCCCCGCGGTGCTCGATCGCAAGATCACCTTCATCGCGAAGCAGGAATACTTCACCTCTCCGGGTGTCAAGGGGAAGCTGACGGCCGCGTTCTTCAAGGGCGTGGGCCAGCTCCCGGTCGACCGCTCGGGCGCCCGCGGCGCGGGCGAGGCGGCGATCAAGAGCGGCATCGAGGTGCTGGAGCGCGGTGAGCTCTTCGGCATCTACCCGGAGGGCACGCGCTCCCCGGACGGCCGCCTCTACCGCGGCAAGCCGGGCGGTCTGGCCCGGGTGGCGCTGGCCACCGGCGCCCCCGTGCTCCCCGTGGCGATGATCGACACGGAGAAGGTCCAGCCGCCGGGGAAGGTCGTGCCGAAGATGATCCGGCCCGGCATCCGCATCGGCAAGCCGCTGGACTTCAGCCGCTACCACGGCATGGACGGCGACCGCTTCATCCTGCGCTCGGTGACCGACGAGGTCATGTACGAGATCATGAAGCTCTCCGGCCAGGAGTACGTGGACATCTACGCCACGGCCGCCAAGCGGCAGATCGCCGATGCGGCCAAGAAGCAGGCCGAGGAGGAGAAGGAGGCCGAGAAGGCCGCCAAGGCCGCCGGCCTGGAGCCCGAGAAGAAGCACTTCTGGAACAAGGGTGCCAAGGGCGACAAGGAAGACAAGGGCGGGGAGTAGGCGCGCTCCGCCCGGGTGCGGAGCGTGAGAGGTGGGGGGATGACGGCCGAGCGCACCGGGCGCCCGCGTCGCGTACGGATGTCGGTGGAGCTGCCGCTGTGGCGCGCGCTCACCGGCTACCGGCTGGTGACGCTCTGCTATGCGCTCGTCCTGTTCGTCCCCAACTACCGCGACTACGACCATCCGCTCGGTGCGGCGCTCTACATGGGCGTACTCACCTTGTGGACGCTGCTCACCTGGAACCGCGTCACCTCCGCCGAACGCTGTACCCGCCGCTTCCTCGTCGTCGATCTCACCATCGCGCTGAGCGGCATCCTCCTCACCGGCGTGCTGGACTCCGCCTTCCGCATCGAGGACGGCGCGGCCACCCTCCCGTCCGTCTGGGCGGGAGGCGCCGTGCTGTGCTGGGCGCTCAAGGGCGGCTGGCGGTGGGCCGCCCTCGCCGCCACCCTGGTGGCCACGGCCAACGCCGTCGAGCGCGGCGGCCTGCCCCGGGACACCCTCCACGACGTGCTGCTCGTCTGGGTCGCCAGCATCGCCATCGGCTACATCGTCGAGGTGGCCCGGGTCAGCGAGCGCACCCTCGCCCAGGCCCTGCGGATCGAGGCGGCCACCCGGGAACGGGAGCGGCTGGCCCGCGACATCCACGACAGCGTCCTCCAGGTGCTGGCCATGGTCCAGCGCCGGGGCACCGCGCTCGGCGGCGAGGCCGCCGAACTGGGCCGGATGGCCGGGGAACAGGAGATCGCGCTGCGCACCCTGGTCGCCGGCGGACTGCTGCCCCGGCGCGGGCCCGCGGAACCCCTGCCGGACCGGGCCCCCCGTCGCCGTCCCGGCGCCCGCCGCGCCGCGCGGCCCCTGCGACCTGCGGGCGCTCCTCGGTCCGTACGCCGGGGCGGCCGTCTCGCTCGCCGCGCCCGGCACGCCCGTCCTCCTGGAGGCCGCGGCCGCCGCGGAGCTGGCCGCCGCCGTCGGTGCCGCCCTGGACAACGTGGCGCAGCACGCCGGCGAGGACGCCAAGGCGTGGATCCTGCTGGAGGACGAAACCGGACGAGGTGATCGTCACGGTGCGGGACGACGGCCCCGGCATCCCCGAGGGCCGGCTGGCGGACGCCGAGCGGGAGGGGCGGATGGGCGTGGCCCTCTCCATCCGCGGCCGGCTGCGGGACCTGGGCGGCAGCGCCGAGCTGGTGTCCGTGCCGGGACAGGGCACGGAAGTCGAACTTCGAGTACCACGGGGGACCGAGTGACCGACGTGAAGGTGATGGTGGTCGACGACCACCCGATGTGGCGCGAGGCCGTCGCCCGCGACCTGGCCGCCGCCGGGTACGACGTGGTGGCCACGGCCGGCGACGGGCCGCAGGCCGTGCGCCGCGCCCGGGCCGCCGCCCCCGACGTCCTGGTGCTGGACCTCAACCTGCCCGGCCTGCCCGGCGTCGAGGTCTGCCGGGAACTGGTCGCCGCGGACCCGGCGCTGCGCGTCCTCGTCCTCTCCGCCAGCGGCGAACACGCGGACGTGCTGGAGGCGGTGAAGTCCGGAGCGACCGGCTACCTGGTCAAGTCGGCCAGCACGGACGAGCTGCTCGCCGCCGTCCGCAGCACCGCGGCCGGCGACCCCGTCTTCACCCCCGG
>NZ_BAAAXZ010000105.1:0-23755 GCF_039535865.1 Streptomyces thioluteus | reverse complement strand
GGGGAGTGGGGCCAGCGGTGGGTGTCCGCGGAGAACGTCATCCGCGCCTCCGGCAGTGCCTTTGAGGACGCTATACACGTACGGGCTGAGCCTGCGGTCGGGGTCGCGCGCGCCGAGTGAGCGGAGCGGGTTAATGTATATCCGAGCGCGTTTTATGTCTGAATTGCGCAGGGTCCCTTTCGGGCTTTAAGCGTTCGCAACGTATGAAGGGGTTTCGTGCGCAAGTCCCTAAAAAATACGCCTCCTGGTCGCCCGTCGCGCGGCGGCTGCTGGGTGCTGCTCGCCGGTTGCGCCGGGCGCGCATGCGGCAGGACGTCGGTGTCTCCGAAGATCGCGCGCCCACTGCGCGTGAGATGAGGGTGAGGGGTCCGAGGGTTGATACGGTGGAAGATAACTCCCCGTCCAGCGATGCTCCGGCTGGCCTCAATGCTCAATAGGTCGGACGCGGACGCGGCTCGGACTCGACGAGGACATGATCGGGGAGTGGAGCGGGCGTGAGAGGGGCTGGGACGTGGGCGAGGAGGTAACTGTTTGGCTGTGCGGTCTCCCGGCCGGCTGACCCGACCGAAGAAGGACTCCTGTCCAGAAAGAGCCTCAGGCGCAGCCAGTGAGACGCGAGAGCGGGCAAGTCACCGGGGGGTCTGTGGGGAGGTGGGTACAGAGAAGTAGTGCAGGGAGCGTTGGATGGGCGAGACAGCTCGGCGACCTGCTTCGACGGCCCGGGCGCCAGTGTCGTGTGGGGAACACGGGTGGGCGGGTTTCCGCAAGGCACGGGACGGACATGATACGGGTCACACGCTTCCAGGTGGAGCGGCGAGGCGCTGGTATGGCGCTATGGCCCATCGCTGACAGTCGTGGACTTCGTCGACGACGCGCTGCGCAGCGTGCGCGGCTCGCGCCCCCTCGTCCTGGGACTCCGGCGGCGGTTCCGCGCCCACGGGCGCCCTGATCACCGCGGGCGCGGTGGTGGTCCTCGGCGGCGCGGGCGTGTACGCGGTCTCCCGGCGCAGCCGCCACCGCCGCGAGGCGGGAGCAGCGGGCGGCGCTGGAGCGGCTGCGGGTGGTGGTCGACGAGGACATCACGGCCTTCGGTGAGGAGCTGGACCGCCTGGACTTCCACCCGGCGGAACCGGGCGCCGACGACGCGATGCGGGCCGACTACGAGCGCGCCCTGGACGCCTACGAGCAGGGCCAAGACGTACATGACCGACGCCCGCAAACCCGAGGACGTGCGTGCCGTCACCCAGGCGGTGGAGGACGGCCGCTTCTCGCTCGCTCAGCTCGCCGCCCGCCGGTGAGGGCAGGCCGCTGCCCGAACGCCGTCCGCCCTGCTTCTTCGACCCGCGCCACGGCCCGTCGGTCGCCGACGCGACCTGGACCCCCGCCGGGCGGCACCACCCGCCGGGTCCCGGTCTGCGCCGCCGACCAGGCCCGCTGTCCGACGGGCGGGACCCGATGATGCCGCGAGGTGGAGACAGGGCCGACCCCTAGGGACGGTGGGCCCGGGACGGCGGGCGACGGCTACTGCGGGCGGCTATGGCGGCGGCATCCTGCCCGGCCTGCTGGTCGCACCATGCTCGGCGGCATGATGGCGGGCCCCGCCTACGGAGCCGGTTACGGCACCGGTACGGAGACTTCGGCGGACTAGAGGGCGGCGACGTCTCGGGCGGCGACTTCGACCCCGGTGACTTCGGGGGCGGCTTCGGCGGGCGGTGACTTCGGCGGTGGCGGCGGCTTCGGCGGCGGAGGGGACTTCGGCGGCGGCTTCTGAGGCGCCCGCGACGGGCCTCAGCGCCTGTCCGCGTCGGCCTGTCGGTCGACCCGGCCGCCGTCGGCCTGTTCGTCGGCTTGTCCGCCGTCGGCCCTCCGGCCGCCGGACGGTCCGCGCCGGACCGCACGGGCCGCTCCCGGCGCGCGCCGCCCCCGCGCCGGACGACGACCACGGCCGCGAGGCCGACCGCCAGGCGAGGGCGGTCTGGACGCCGAACGGCTCACCGAACATGAGGGCCCCCCCACACGGCCGTGACCGGGGCCATGAGGAACATGAGGGTGTTGACCTCGGTGATGCCGGACCGGCGCAGGATCAGCCAGTACAGGCCGTAGCCGCCGAAGGTCGGCAGGACCACCAGCCAGGCGGTCGCCAGCCAGAACGAGGAACCGGCCGGCGGTGCCGCCGCCCCGAGGCCCAGGGCCAGTCCGGAGAAGAGGACGGCGCTGGTCGCGCAGTGGATCGTCAGGGCGACGCGGGGCGCGACCGGCACCCTTGTGCGGCCCTCCAGGAAGTGGCCGCCACCAGCGACAGCATGCCGAGGAACGGGACGAGATACGCCCACCAGGCCACCTCCGCGCCCGCCGCCCCGGCGTCGGCGACCGTCACGGTGGCCACGCCGGACAGCCCCAGCCACAGTCCGAGCCACTGCCCGCGCGAGACGTACTGGCGCAGCAGGGGACCGGCGAGCGCGCCGGCGACGAGTGGCTGGACGCCGTCGATGAGGGCGGTGGTGCCGCTGGAGACTCCCAGTTCGATGGCGTAGTAGACGCTGAGCAGATAGCCGCTCTGCGACAGGGCGCCGATGGCGATCTGCCGGCCGGCGTCCCGCGGTGTCAGGCCCCGCCAGGCGGCCCGGGAGACGGCCGCCGCGGCGACCAGGGCCACGGCGAGAGGCAGGAAGCGCCACATCAGGAGGGTGGGTGTGGCCGCGGTCTGAGCACCGAGCTTGGCGCCGATGAAGCCGGAGCTCCAGCACAGAACGAAGGCGGCCGAGAGCAGGACGTTCACGTCGACCCCATCCAGAGTAGACAGATCGGTTTTACTCGTCTAGGGTGCCCACTATACAGACCGGTATACTTGTCGGCATGGGTGCAGAGGTCATGGGTCCGCAGGAGAAGCCGCGCCGGGTACGGATGACGCCCGGCGCGCGGCGGGTGCTGGCAGCCGCCGAGCGGCTGTTCTACGAGCACGGCATCCACGCCGTCGGCGTGGGACACCATCGCCGCCGAGGCGGGGGTGACCAAGAAGACGCTGTACGACCGCTTCGGTTCGAAGGAGCAGATCGTCGTCGAGTACCTGGCCGGACGCGACGAGCGCTGGCGGGAACTGCTCGCCGGCCGGCTGGCGCGGCGGGGGAGGGACCCGCCGCCCGGGTGGTGGCCGTCTTCGAGGCGTCGCGCGCGTGGTCGGAGCTGTACGGGGCCAAGGGGTGCAGCATGATCAACGCACACGCGGAGATCAGTGATCCGGGCCATCCGGCGTACCCGGTCATCACCGGGCAGAAGCGGTGGATGCTCGACCTGTTCACCGGCCTGGCCCGGGACATCGACGCGGCCGGCGCCGACCGGCTGGCGCGGACGCTCGTGCTGCTGCACGAGGGGGCGCTGGTCTCTCACGGGGTGGGCGTCCTGCCCGACCCCTTCGGTGCCGCCCTCGACCAGGTGCGGGAGCTGCTGGACGGGTGAGCCGGGCGGCGGGCAGGCGTGGCGGCGCTACGGCGAACGCATGCCGCCACCCGTCGCACTCCTCGTCATCGACGGTCGCGGGACGTCAGGCCTGCCTGATCGCCGAGATGTCGAAGTTCAGCTTGATCTTGTCGGAGACCAGTACACCGCCGTCTCCAGCGCCGCGTTCCAGGTGAGCCCCCACTCCGAGCGCTTGATCTCCGCCTTGCCCTCGAAGCCGACGCGCTCCGTTGCCGAACGGGTCCTTGGCGGCGCCGTTGAACTCCAGGTCGATGGTGAGCGGCTTGGTCGTGCCGAGGATCGACAGGTCACCGGTGATGCGGTAGTCGTCGCCGCCCAGGGACTCCGCCTTGGTGGAGCGGGAAGGTCATCGTCGGGTACTCGCCCGTGTTGAAGAAGTCCGAGCTCTTCAGGTGCCCGTCACGGTCGGGGGAGCCCGTGTCGATGCTGTCCATCGTGATGTCCAGCGGACGCCGTGGAGCGGGACGGGTCGGCGCCGTCCAGGTGCAGCGTTTGCCCTGGATGAGGTGCAAGATACGTGCAAGTTGGGGGTGGGGGGGGGGGGGGGGAGGGGTTGGGGAACTTGCCCTTGACGGGTTGGTCGACCATTGTGCGCTGGCGCGCATGAAGAAGGGCCCTATCGGTCGTGGTCGAGCGGGGGGAGTTCGACCGGGGGAGAGGGGTGTGAATGACTACGCTGATCGCGTCTCATCAGTACGTGCCGTACTGAGGTCGGGGGGTGCATTAGGTATGGTGTCGCTCCAGGAACGCCTATGTGATCGGTGAATACATCTGTTCATTCATGTCGCTAACGTCGCGCGCTAAGCCTAATTACCAGCAAAAAGAACAAATGCGATAATCCTTCCGACTTACGGTGCCGTGCGGGCGGCGGCAGGTTCGGCGGTCTTAAACCCCCGTCTCAGACGTTAGGATAGACGTGCGTCAATAGGCATCCCAAACAGCCGAAGTCGCGGGGCAAAAAGGTGCAGGGTGCGCGCCGAGCGCCCCACCAGGTCCCACTTATCGCAGCCTCTCTTTCCCTGCGCTCTGCGGCGCTGCGCGCGCCGCCGCCGCCGTCACCACCCCCGTGTGTCCGCCACCACCCTTTTTGGGCCGTGCGTCCCCCTCCCAGCCCGCCCGACCTTGTCCTACTCCTACACTAAATGCTCCCCCTACCCCGTACTCTTCTCTGTTCAAACTCACCGTCATCGGCACGCGGCCTACGGACTCCCAAGGCAGGCCGAGCCTTTAACGCCTCCGGCCTCGCCGAGAGCCTCGGGCGGGCCTTCGATTGGCACCGCGCCACCATTGGGCCCCCACCCTGGCCCACTCCTCCTCTAGTGGCCGTGGCCACCCCATTCAGACCGCCGAAAGCGCCGGCGATCCCACACCCCCTTCGACCTACGAGCTGTCTCCTATCGAGGGAACCGCGTTTAGAGGCCCGATTCGGGCGTAACAGAGCGCGTAGCATTCCCGGAGGGCACCGGCGCCCACCGGCCGACCCCTCCCTCCCTCGGCGACCAGTCTGGCATCGGTTTCCCCCCCTGTTTGGCCAAAGAACTTTGAGCAACTTCTCTCGGCCACCGCTAGCCACCCGCGCATCAAAAAACAAGGGAAATTACAATACGTCTGACAGGTGGTGTGATCACCGCAGATCGGACCGGACGCCCTGTCCTCCGGCTCAAGGGGGGCCGGCCTACTGTCGGGGTCTTTGCTTTCTATCTCCCTCTCTTTCTCTATTCCCTCTCTCTCCCTTTACACTCCCTTTCCTCTTTTCCTTTCCTCCCCCCTCTTCCCTTCTCCACTCTTATTCCCTTCTCTTCTCCTCCTTCTTCCTTTTTTCTCCTTCTCCCCCCTTTCTTTTTTCCCCTTCCATCTCTTCTCTCTCTCTCTTTCCACTCTTCCTCCTTCTCCCCCTTCTTTCTTTCTCCCCCATCCCTTCCTTTCTCCTTTCTTTTTTCCTCTCCTTCTTTCCTTCCTTCTTTTCTCCTCTCTTTCTCTCTTTTCCTTTTCCTTCCCCCCTCTTCTCTCTCTTTCTTCTCCTCCTCTCTCCCCCCTTTTTCTCCTTTCCTTCACTCTCCTCTTCTTCCTTCCTTTCCTTTCCTTTCCCTTTCCTTCTTTCTCTTTCTCACTTCCTCCTCTTCTCCTTTTTTCTTTCCTCCCCCCTCTTTTCTCTCTACTCTTCTTTTCCCCTTCTCTTCTCCTCTTTCTCCCTCCTTCCCTCCTCTCCTTTCTTTTTCCCTTCCCTTTCTTCTTTTTCTCCCTCTTCTTTTTCTTTTTTCTCCTCTCTCCTTCCTTCCCCTCTTTCTCCTTCTCCCCTCTTTCCCTTCTCTCCCCCTCCCTTCTCTCCCCTTCTTTCCTCCTCCTTTTCTCCCCTTTTCCCTTCCTCTTCTCTTTTTCCCCTTCCTCTCCCCCTTTCTCTTCTTTCTCCCCTCTCTTCCTCTTTTCCTCCCTTCCCTCTCTTCTCCCTTCCCCTCTCTCCTTCTCCCTTTTCCTTTCCCCCCCTTCCCCTTCCCTTCCTCCTCTTTCCTCTTCCTCCCCTTTCTTTTCCTCTCCTTTCTTTCCTTCTCTCTCCTCCTCCTCTCTCTCTCTTCTTTCTCCTCCCTCCTTTCTCCCTTTCTTTCTCTCCCCTTCCTCCTCCCCCCCTTCCCCTCTCCCTTTTCCCCCCCTTTCCCCTCCTCCTCTTCTTTTTTCCCCCCTTCTTCCTCCCTCTCCCCTTCTTCCCTCCTCTCCTCTTCTTTCCTCCCCCTTCTCTTTCCTCCCTCTCCCCTCTTTTCTTCCCCCCCCTCTTCTCTTTCCCTCCTTTTTCCCTCTCCTTTTCCCCTCCCTCCCTCCTTCCCCCTCCTCTTCTTCCCTTCTCCCTTTCCCTCTCCTCTCTCCTCTCCCCCTTCCTTCCTTTCTCTTCCCTTCTCTCCCTCCCTTCTCTTCTCTTTCCCCCCTCCTTCTCTTCCTTTCTTCCCCCTTTTTTTCTTCCTTCTCCTCTTTCTTCTCCTTCCCCCCTCCTTCCTTTTTTCCTTTCCCTCCCTTCTCCCTTTCCCTTCTTCCCCTTTCTCTCCTCCCTCCCTTCTCCCTCCCCCTCTTTCTCTTTCCTTCCTCCTTTCTATTCTTCTTTTTCTCTTCCCCTCCCCCCCTCCTTTTTTCCTCTTTTTCTCCCTTCTCTTCTCTCCCTCCCTTCTCTTTTCCTCCTTCTTTTCTCTTTTTCCCCTCCCTTCCCTTTTCTTTCTTCCTCCCCCCTTTTCTCTCCCTTTCCCTTCCCTTTCTTCTCCTTTCCCTCTCCCTCCCCTTTCTTTCTTCCTTTTTCTCCTTCCTCCCTTTTCCTCTTCCTTCTCCCTTTTCCTTCTCCTTTCTTTCTTCCCCCCTCCCCTCTTTTTTTCCTTTCTTCTCCCCCCCTTCCCCCTTTTCTCCCTTTTTCTTCCCCCTTTCCCTCCCCTTTCCTTTCCCCTTTTCTTCTTTTCTCTTTTCCCTTTTCCTCCCTTCTTCCCTTCTCTCCTTTCCCCTCCCCTTTTTCCTTTTCCTCTCCTCCTCCCCTCCCCCCTCCTCCCTCCCCTTTCTCCTTCCCTCTCCTTTCCCCTTCCTCTCCCCCTCTCCCCTCGTCATCGAACAGCCAGAAGTCGTTGCCCGGCAGCGCGATGTCGGATGCCCGGCGCCGAGGAAGCCAGCGGATTTGTTCCCCGGCATCGACGTTGAGCTGTGCCCCTTCGTGCTCGAACCGGATGTAGTCACTCACCGGTTCGGACACGATCCGGGCCCGGCGCATGACCACACCCCGGCCCACGGTGCGCTCGACAAGGTCCAGCCACTCACGCCGCCGCCCCCAGCGGTCGTACCGACTCCTGCTGTCGCCTGCCTTCCACGCCTCGAAGTCGCCGTTCTCCTCGGCGACCCCACAGGCGTCACGCATCTCCAGGTGCACCGCTGAGTGCTCTGCCGAGTTGATCAACTCATCGAAGTCGACCGCGTTCAGCGACATCACAAGCCTCCCTGATGGCGGGGAACATGCGGAACGGGATCCTCACCACCGCCTCGGTCTCCGGGATCGGGCCCGTATCCCGGCACTTGGCCAGGGTCTCCTCCGTGGGCTTCCATCCCTGGAAGAGGATCTCCTCGGCCTCGTCTTCCACCCATGCTGCCGGGCAGTCCCTGCCGTCGGTGGCGGGATCTTTCGCGATGAACCGTAGCGTCACGTTGACCTCCCGCGTCGAGCCCGTTGCGGCCGGTTGCAAGACCATGGACTTCCTCGCAGCGGCGGTCAAGAGGGCACGACTGAAGGGCGATGCGCCCTGCTTCAGGACTGGTGTTCGTAGGCACTAAACCACCCATGCAACGCGTACAGTTGGCTGTACGCTCAGCGACACAAAGCGGCCCCCACGTGTCTGCCAGGACACCGCAGGGGCCTACACCACCGAGGTCTGCATAGGGAGACCCTGGGATGCTGCGCCATGTTATCGCGCCCGAGGGCCGATTCACTCAAGTTCCGAACGACATCATCCGTCACCCACGGCTCTCCTCCGACGCCGTGCGCCTGCTGCTCTTCCTGCTCTCCCTCCCCGACACCGAACGCCTCTCGTTCTCCGAGGCCGCCGCCCGCGCCGGGATCAAGAACGCCGCCTTCCAGCGCGCCAAGTCCCAACTCAAGGCGGAGGGTTACGCACACGAGTGGCGCAGCCAGGGCCCCGACGGGCGGTGGATGACCACGCAGCTGGTCGCCAACCAGCCGCTCACCGCGGAGGAGGCGCGGGCGATCCGGGACGGGGATGTGCAACCGACTGCCGTGAAACCGGCCGTCGGTGGACCGACCCCCCGGCCCGTCGGTCATCACCCCAAGACAAACACGGTGAAGAACACTTCCCCACCTCCCGTGCCGCCAACTCCGCGCCAACTGATCCCGGACGACCTCGTCGAACACGCCGCCCTCGTCCTCGCCTCCGTCTCCCACACCGAACGCAAACTCCGCCTCACCGGACGCGAGCTCAAAGAACTCGCCCCACTCGCAGCCGACTGGCTCCTGCGCGGAGCCACCGGACGCGACCTCCGCGAAGAGCTCCGCAACGGCCTCCCCGAACCCGTCCACCACGCCGCAGCCCTCATCCGCGACCGACTGACACGCAAACTCCCCGAGCCACCACCCATCCGCCCGACGACCCCACCGCAACCCCGCGTCGCCCAGATGCGCGAGTGCGAAGGCGACCACACGCAAGCACTCCTGTTCCGGCCGTTGGGCGATGAAACGCTGTGCCTGGAGTGCCGCGTCGAACGGGCAGAGAAGGGGGCGGCGGCTGCTCAGTCCGCTACGCCTGCCCTCTTCGCGACGTCCTCCGCGAGGCTGCGGAACTCCTTGTAACAGACCTGCACATACTTCTGCATACTTCCCAATGCCCCATCCGCGGCCTTGAGGTCAAACATGGGCTTCCGCGCGTCCTGGGCCAACAGCCTCAGGCTGTGATAGCTCCGGAGCGTCGCGATGCAGTGGCGATCCTCCCCGGGCACGGGCGGCGGCTCGTCGAGCACGGACCGGGCGTACACCTCGGGAATGTGCTCCAACCAGCGCTTATACGCGTCGGCGGGTCTGTCGAGGCGTGTCTCCGGTCGCGTAATGACGTACCCGAGAGGCTCCATCGCACCGGAGGGCGCGGAGATGTCGTGGGGAACACCGGGCAGGATGTCCTGTTGCCAGCCACGCCGCCAATGCCGCAGTGTCAGGCCCAGATTACCGAGACTTTTGAGCGAGAACAGGTCCGCTCCGAGCTGCAGGAGCACCTTGTCGGCGCCGAGCAGTGCGGCACGGTTGATGGCCCCCAGGTTGGGTCCGACGTCGATGAGGACGAGGTCGGCCTCCACCGATGGTAAGAGAGAGCGGTCCTGCCGGTACCTCCCTTGTTGTTGAACAGCGCGATCGAGGTCATGCGGCCCTCCGGATGGTCACGGCCCAGGACGCGTCGTCGACCTGGAACTCAGGGGGCGGGTTTCCGTTGCGTTCCAAAGCCGCACGCACACGACCGATGCCTCGTCCGAATCGGTTGACGTAGCCAAGCCCCTTGAGCGCAGCGGCCAGTGAAGGATTGCAGTAGTCGGTGACCCGGTCGAAGTTGTCGTCCCGCACCTGCCCGTAGGGCCCGCCCGGATTCGTCACCTCGATGCGGTCCTGGAACCAGACGATTCTGGTGGGCGCATACGAGGTCTCGTAGTTGCGGTGCATCATGGCGTTCATGCACAGCTCTCGCAGCGCCTCGATCG
Organism: Streptomyces thioluteus; assembly: GCF_039535865.1. Lineage (NCBI taxonomy): Bacteria > Bacillati > Actinomycetota > Actinomycetes > Kitasatosporales > Streptomycetaceae > Streptomyces > Streptomyces thioluteus. Next base: position 14,065 of record NZ_BAAAXZ010000105.1, on the reverse strand, counting down.
GATAGTCGGGGAGCGGCGTCTCCCGGAAGCCGTCTCCGACGACACGGGTCCGCAGGTTGCTGTGCAGGAGCGGTTCGAGCCGTGCCGCGGTTCCGGTCAGGTTCTGCCTCAGTTCCTGCTCGTCCGCGATCGGGGCAACGGGCGTAGTCAGATGCAGTGAGGACAACTGCTGTTCCAGCGGTCGGCCGTTCTCCTCGATCACCTCGGGGTCGACCATGGACGGCAGATACGACTGCCGGAAGAGGTCGAGGTCGAGATCCGCGAGAGCGGCACGCGGAACGGCACGCGTGTCGAAAGGACCGTCCTTCGCCCGCCTGCGTTCGGACAGGACCCGCTCGTCCTCGCGGCTCGCCCGGCGCGTGGTCGGCCCCGGACGAACCCATGCCACGCCGTCGAAACGCACGGGCGGAACAGCTGACGCCTCGACTCGGATGTGCACCACCGGCTTCCCCCTGAACCGGGCGACCCGCACCGTGAACGACGGCCGGTCAAGGATGCGGCCGTCGTCACGCAGGTCGGTGAGGGCCAGAAGCGCGCGATCGCTGACGTCGACTCCGTCAACCGGATCCCCGCGGTCGTCCACGCCGATGAGGATGTCCCCTCCACCCCGCCACCAAGGTCGTTGGCCATCGCGCACACCGCGTTGCCGATGGCGTCCCCGCGTCTGCCCTCGCGCTTCGCGGAGCTCTTGAACTCCAGCGTCGTGGTCTCGCGGGTGCCAAGGACGTCTGCCAGATCGTGCTCGCTCACAGTGCGCATTGTCGCAGTCCGGCGCCTGCGGGACACCGCAGACCGCGACCGGGGACGGCGGTCCGTCGCCACTCCCGGCATCACAGGGAAAGGGCACGGCCCCGCCCCGGCGTTCGTACGCCGGTGACGGGGCCGTGCCCGGAAGCGAAGGGCTCAGAGGAGGCCGAGGGCGCGGACCGCCTCGCGCTCCTCCGCGAGCTCCTTGACGGAGGCGTCGATGCGGGCGCGGGAGAAGTCGTTGATCTCCAGGCCCTGGACGATCTCGTACGCGCCGTTCTTGACGGTGACCGGGAAGGACGAGATGAGGCCCTCGGGGACGCCGTAGGAGCCGTCCGAGGGGATGCCCATGGAGGTCCAGTCGCCGTCGGCGGTGCCGTTGACCCAGGTGTGGACGTGGTCGATGGCGGCGTTGGCGGCGGAGGCGGCCGAGGAGGCGCCGCGGGCCTCGATGATGGCGGCGCCGCGCTTGGCGACGGTCGGGATGAACTCGTCGGCCAGCCAGGCCTCGTCGTTCAGGACCTCGGCGGCGTTCTTGCCGGCGACCTCGGCGTGGAAGACGTCCGGGTACTGGGTGGCGGAGTGGTTGCCCCAGATCGTCAGGCGGCGGATCTCGGAGACGGCGACGCCGGTCTTCTTCGCGAGCTGCGAGATCGCGCGGTTGTGGTCGAGGCGGGTCATCGCGGTGAAGCGCTCGGCCGGGACGTCCGGCGCGGCGGCCTGGGCGATCAGGGCGTTCGTGTTGGCCGGGTTGCCGACGACGAGGACCTTGATGTCGTCCGCGGCGTGGGCGTTGATGGCCTGGCCCTGCGGCTTGAAGATGCCGCCGTTGGCCTCGAGCAGGTCGCCGCGCTCCATGCCCTTGGTGCGGGGGCGGGCGCCGACGAGCAGCGCGACGTTGGCGCCGTCGAAGGCGACGTTCGGGTCGTCGGTGATCTCGATGCCGCGCAGCAGCGGGAACGCGCAGTCGTCGAGCTCCATGGCCGTGCCCTCGGCGGCCTTGAGCCCCTGCGGGATCTCCAGGAGTCGCAGCTTGACCGGCACGTCGGCGCCGAGGAGGTGACCGGAGGCGATGCGGAAGAGCAGCGCGTAGCCGATCTGACCGGCCGCGCCGGTGACGGTGACATTGACGGGAGTGCGGGTCATGGCGATCTCCTGCTGCGAACTGGCGGTGGGTGTCCCTGCCCATGTTGTCCGGACCTCTCTCGGTATCAAGAGATCCGGGCGTCAGGCTATCCGACGCCGCCCACCCCGCGGCACCGAACCCGTGTGGGACGCCTCACCTGGGGCTATGGCGCTCCCACGGGGGTCCGCGGGACGGTGCAGCCCTGCTCTCCGGAACTCAGCACGGCACACGCCGTGGCCTCGCCGGGAGCGGAGACGGCGACCATGGTGCTGTGGCCGTCCGTGCCGCGCTCTATGCGGCCGGCCCCGCTGCGCCGGGCGGCGCTGACGCGCAGGGTGTCGCCCGGGGCGCCCTGGGTCATCCGCGCCCAGGCCGCCTTGCAGGCGTCGCTGTAGCGGACCTCCAGATAGGACGTGCCGACGGTGGCCGAGCCGGCCGTCGTCGCGTGCTGCCCGCCGCAGCCCATGATTTCCGGGTCCTTGCCGGTGCAGTCGCCGCCCGTGCACCTGACCCCGGCGGGCAGGGCGGCCGCCGGGCTGCCCGCCGAGGGGGCGGCGACCAGCGGCACGGGGGCCTTCGCGCCGCCCGGCCCGCTGCCGAGCAACAGCACGGCGGACACGGCGATCAGCAGGGTGCCGAGGACGCCGGCGGTGAACAGCAGGACGGTGTGGCGGCGCCGGGGCGGCCGACGGGCGGGTCTCTCCTTCGAGTTCGAGTTGGGGTTCGGGTCCGGCATCGGGATCGCCTTCGCCCGGACGTCGACGTCCCCGTCGGTCCGCGCGGGCGCGGGCGGCGGCGGGGCCGGGGACGGGGGCGACGGCGGGGGCGCGGCCTCGACGAGGCCCTCCGCCCCGAGCGCGACCGCGGCCCGCCCCTCCAGCCGCGTGGGCTCCGGCGGCGCGGCCGCGACGCCCAGCGCCGCCTTCGCCTCGGCGACCCGGACGGCCTCCATCGTCACGTCGTGCCGCAGCTCCGACCGGCTCCAGGCGCGCTCGGCCAGCTCCCAGAGCGTGCCCAGGTGCCCCACGTCCGTGCCCGTCGCCTCGGCGAGCGCCTCGGCGGCGCCGCGCGGCGGCAGCAGCCGGCCGTTGAGATAGCGCTCCCACGACGTCTTGCTGTAGCCGGTGCGGTCCGCGACCGCACCGATCCCCAGTCCGCTGCGCTCCACGATCCTGCGCAGCTGTTCGGCGAACTCCCGCACCTGCGGATCGAGTTCTTCCGGCAACGCTCTCCAGCGAGGCATGGCCCCTCCCCCATCGTCCCCCTGCGTACCGGTGTTACCCAGGGGATGCGCCGAATCTGCGTACCGGTTCCCGACCGGCGGGCGCATCGGGGCGTTCGGGGTTGATCAATACCCCCGGGCGCACGCCCCTGCGGCGGTCGGTCAACCGTCCGCGCCGGGTGGCGACCCCGCGCCGGGCGGCGGCCGCGTACCGGCGGAACGGCCTCGGTACGGTCGGGACGGCCTTGGTACGGGACCGTGACGCCGGGTGTGACCTCGTAGCGGAATTGTCTGCTCCGCGTCACAAGACCCGTCCCGACCTTGATCGACGGGACGGCCGGTCACGATCCTCTTCGGGGAGCGGCGGCCTGTCCCCCCACGGGGGTGGAGGACAGGCCACCGCTCCTTCCCTCTCTCCGCCCGGGCGGGGCGAAGCACTCCGGCCCGTCGGCGTCGGCGGCCGCGTAGAAGCACACCCGCGCCGCGTCCGGCCGCCCGGTCGCCGTCATCGCCGTCGAGAGGTACACCTCCGTGTCCCGTCGGCTCGCGGCCCGCACCCGCTTGGGGTCGGCGCCCGGCAGCGACAGCTCGACCCGGTCGCCGATCCGCAGATGGCTGGCCTTCGCCCAGACCGCCCCGCACTTCTCGGCGTACCGGATGGCGATCTCCTGCCCGCCGGCCAGCCTGCGCCGCTGGAGGGTCACCGCCATGCCCTGCGCCCCGCACCCCATCTCCTGGGGATCCGCGCCCTCGCAGTCGGGCCCCGTGCACCCCGGTGCCCACGACTGCGGGTACGAGGCGGTGGCCGCGAGGGAGCCGGGCCCTCCCCCGGGCCCTGCCCCGCCGGGCGCGTCCCGCCCCGCCACGAGGAACAGCAGCACCGCGGCGACGGCCGCGACGACGGCGGTGCCGGACACGACGTACGCCCGCACCGGCCGGCCCGCGCTCCTCCCCGGGGCGGCGACGGGAGCCACCGGCTCCGGCGCGGCCCGGCCGCTCCACCGCTGCTCGGCCAGCTCCCACAACGCCACCGGCCGGCCCGCCGGTTCGCCCACCAGCCCGCAGAGCGCCTCGACCGCCTGCCGGGGAGGCAGCTTCTTGCCGTTGAGATAGCGCTCCCACGACGACTTGCTGTACGGCGTGCGCCCGGCGAGCGCGGCCAGGCTCAGCCCCGTGCGCTCCCGCAGCGCGCGCAGCTCCGCGGCGAGCGCCGCGCACTCCGCCGGCAGCGGGCGGTCGCCGTTCACCGCCGCAGCTCCGCCCAGGTGTCGGGCCCGACGATGCCGTCCACGACCAGGTGCCGGTCCTTCTGGAAGCGCTCCCCCGCGGCCTTGGAGCGCGGGCCGTACGAGCCGTCGGTCAGCCCCGGGTCGTAGCCGTGGTGCTTCAGGAGGCACTGCGCCTCCAGGACCTCCCACCCCGAACTCTTGAGGTCCATGAGGACGGTGCGGGTCGCGCTGTAACCGGCGCGGAGCTCCCCGCCCTCGCGCCGCACCTCGCAGGGGCGGGAGCGGCCCTGGACGAAGACGAACGGGCTCGGCGCGGTCCCGCCCGGCGTGCCGTTCCCGTCGTCGTCCTGCCAGGGCCGCGCGATCAGCAGCCCCCGCGGCCAGGGCGACGACCAGCACCGTGACCGTCCCGACGGCCAACAGGGCCCGCGGGACCGCCCGCCGGGCCCCCTCCGGCGCGGCCCCCTCCGGAGCGGCCCCCTCCGGAGCGGACGCTTCCGCCACGGACCAGGCCGTGGCGGCGAGTTCGTGCAGCACCAGCAGCCGGACCGGGTCCGCGGCACAGACCCGCGCCAACTCCTCGACGGCGCCCCGCGGCGGCAGCTGGCGGCCGCCCAGGTAACGCTCCCACGAGGAGCGGCTGTACGAGGTCTTGGCCGCCAGCGCGGCCAGACTCAGCCCGCTGCGGTCCTTCAACCGCCTTAGCTGCACGACGAGTTGGACAACCTGCTCGTCGAGCGAGGACGGTAGTTCCTTCCAACGCCGCATGTTCCACCCCATACGCGCCTTGTCCCCCGAGGCCGCCGGCCCCTTCTGCCGCACATCATGTGCGACGCGCGGGCGGCGAACCCCGTACGTGCGGCGGCGGCCGAGAGTTTCGGCCACGGGCGCCGCGGCCCACCCTGTCCCACGACGGCCGCACCGCGCCCGCCGTCCTCGCAGGTCACCGCGTGGGACATCCCGGGATGACCCAAGTGGGCGCGGGCCATTGCCAGTTGGGGATGTGGCGCATCACAGTCCGTGCTGTGGGCCGGGCGGCGCGGTCCACCCCGCGCCGCCCTCGGGGGAAGCCCCTGGGGGGAAAGACCGCGGCCCGCCCTCCCGCGGGGGAGAGGGCGGGCCGCGAGCCGCTGTTCGCGGCCCGCTAGCTGACCGTGAAGTGGAGCACGTCGTCCAGGAACGGGATCTTCAGCCAGGCGTGCGGCTGGGCCATCAGCGCCAGCAGCAGGATCGCCAGCCCCAGCCCGCCGTAGGTGAACATGTCGGTGAACCGGGAGCGCACGGCCAGCATGCCGACGGAGGGCAGCATCCAGCGCAGCACGGCGCCGCCGATCAGCGCGATGCCGATCAGCATCGTCCCGATCCGGAACCCGTCCAGCGCGACGATCAGCAGCCCCAGGCCCGTCAGGCCCAGCACCGCGAGCAGCGGCCACTGCCGCGCGGGGGCCGGGGCGCCCCCGGGCGCGGCCCGCCCGCCGCCCTCGGGGCGGGCGGTGTCACGGGTGAACTGGGGGAAGCGCCGGGAAGTACGCGGCTTCTTCGCGGCGCCGCGCGGGCCCTCGGCCGCGCCCTGCGGTTCGGCGGCGCCGCCGGGCGCGGGCGCCGTGCCGCCCGCGTTGCCCGAGGTGCCCGCGTTGCCCGCGTTGCCCGCGTTGCCCGCGTTGCCCGAGGCGTCCCGGACCGTACCGTCCGCCTCGCCGGCGCCACCCGTTGCACCCGTACCGTCCGCGGCGCCCTGCGGCGTACCGCTCGGGCCCGGGCCGCCCGCGCCGCGGGGCGTCGCGCCGGACCGGCCGGGCCGGTCGGACTCAGACCGCATCGGCGGCGCGCTCCGCGGCCTGCTGCTCCGCCGCCCCGACCACGTTCACCAGCAGCATCGCGCGGGTCATCGGACCCACGCCGCCCGGGTTCGGGGAGATCCACGCGGCGACCTCGGCGACCGCCGGGTCCACATCGCCCATGATCTTGCCCTCGCCGTCGCGGCTGACGCCGACGTCCAGCACGGCGGCGCCCGGCTTGACGTCCTCGGGCTTGATCAGGTGGCCGACGCCCGCCGCGGCGACGATGATGTCGGCCTTGCGCAGCTGCGCGGAGAGGTCACGGGTGCCCGTGTGGCAGAGGGTGACCGTGGCATTCTCGGAACGGCGGGTCAGCAGCAGGCCGATCGAACGGCCGACGGTGATGCCCCGGCCGACGACGACCACATGGGCGCCGTTGATCTCCACCTTGTGACGGCGCAGCAGCTCGATGATCCCGTTCGGGGTGCAGGGCAGCGGGCCGGGCTCGTTGAGGACGAGGCGGCCCAGGCTCATCGGGTGCAGGCCGTCGGCGTCCTTGGCCGGGTCCATCAGCTCCAGCACCCGGTTGGTGTCGATGCCCTTGGGGAGCGGGAGTTGGACGATGTATCCGGTGCAGTCGGGGTTGTCGTTGAGCTCGCGGACGACCGCCTCGATCTCCTCCTGGGTGGCGGTGGCCGGCAGCTCGCGCTGGATGGAGCCGATGCCGACCTGGGCGCAGTCCCGGTGCTTGCCCGCGACGTACCACTTGCTGCCGGGGTCGTCGCCGACGAGGAGGGTGCCCAGGCCCGGGGTGATGCCCTTGGCCTTCAGCGCTTCCACGCGGGTGGTGAGTTCGGACTTGATCGCGGCCGCGGTGGCCTTGCCATCGAGAATCTGGGCGGTCATGGCTCCATCTTCCTGGATCCGGCGGCGTGCCTTCCGTTCGGGAGGGTCCGCCGCCCTGTGTTCGCTCGGTCTGCGTGATCACGCTCACGGCGCGATCACGGTCGCGCGGCACTTGAACAACGCAGAGGGTATCGGCTGGACAAAAGTCAATACCGCTACCACGATGAATTGCAGTGCCGCGGGCGGTGACGGGGGGCGAGCCGCTCAGCATGGTCCCTCCGGGATGTCCGCGTCCGTCCCCGCACGACCGATCACGGAGGAACGTCCCGACCATGAGCTTCGGCGACCAGAACAACCCGTACGGCCAGCCGCCGCAGGCCGGCCCCGGCTACGGCTACCCGCAGCAGGGCGGTCAGCCCTACGGCGCGTACCCGCAGCAGGGCGGCTACAACGCGATGCCGCCCGTGCCGGCCGAGATGCCGGGGCTGACGAAGGCCGCGCGCGTCTTCATGTGGATCATCGCGGTGGCGCACATCGGCATAGCCGCCGTCTACGGCGTGGCGATGGCCGCCTTCGACGACGCCGTCAAGAAGAACGACAGCGACCAGGACCTGGAGAAGTTCGCCGACTTCGGCAAGGGCGTCATCGCCTTCTTCGTCGTCCTCGCCGCCGTCTTCGCGGTCGTCGGCATCATCCTGGCGCTGCGCTACGCCTCGGGCGGCAACGGCGTCCGGGTCGGCTCGATCGTCTACGCGTCCTTCGGCATCGTCAGCGGCATCTTCAACATCGGCGCGTGGGGCCTCGGTCTGGTCGTCTTCATCCTGGCGATCCTGACCATCGTCTTCTGCGCCAAGCGCGCGTCCGCCGAGTGGTTCCAGCGGCCGCGCTACTGAGCGCCCGCCCGCCCCGGCCCGGAGGCCGCATCCCCATCGGGGGTGCGGCCTCCGGCCGTTCAAGGACGGATCAGTGGAAGAAGTGGCGCGTACCCGTGAAGTACATCGTCACCCCGGCCGCCTTCGCGGCCTCCACCACCTGCTCGTCGCGGACCGAACCGCCGGGCTGCACCACGGCCTTGACGCCCGCCGCGGTCAGCACCTCCAGTCCGTCCGGGAACGGGAAGAACGCGTCGGAGGCGGCGTACGCGCCGCGCGCCCGCTCCTCCCCCGCCCGCTGGACGGCCAGCTTCGCGGAGTCGACACGGTTGACCTGGCCCATGCCGACGCCGACCGTGGCGCCGTCCTTGGCGAGCAGGATCGCGTTGGACTTCACCGCGCGGCACGCCTTCCAGGCGAAGGCCAGCTCGGCGAGCTCGTCCGCGGACAGCGCGTCGCCCGTGGCCAGCGTCCAGTTGGCCGCGTCGTCGCCCGCGGCCTGGAGACGGTCCTTGGCCTGGATCAGGACACCGCCCTCGACGGCCCGGGACTCGCCGTGCGCCGCGGGCGCCTCGGCGCAGCGCAGCACGCGGATGTTCTTCTTGCGGGCCAGCACCTCGACGGCGCCGTCCTCGTAGGCCGGGGCGACGACGACCTCGGTGAAGATCTCGGCGACCTGCTCGGCCAGCGCCACGGACACCGGGCGGTTGACGGCGATCACGCCGCCGAAGGCGGACAGCGGGTCACAGGCGTGCGCCTTGCGGTGCGCCTCGGCGACGTCCGAACCGACGGCGATGCCGCACGGGTTGGCGTGCTTGATGATCGCGACGCAGGGGCCGGCGTGGTCGTACGCGGCGCGGCGGGCGGCGTCGGTGTCCACGTAGTTGTTGTACGACATCTCCTTGCCGTGCAACTGCTCGGCGTAGGCGAGGCCCTGGCCCGTGCCGTCGGTGAAGAGGGCGGCGGGCTGGTGGGGGTTCTCGCCGTAGCGCAGGACCTGCTTGCGCTCGTAGGAGACGCCGATGAAGTCCGGCCAGGGACCCTCGTCGGCCCCGTAGCCCTCCGCGAACCAGTTCGCGACGGCCACGTCGTACGCGGCCGTGTGCTGGAACGCCTGGGCCGCCAGCCGCTTGCGGGCGGCCAGTCCGAAGCCGCCGTCGGCGACGGCCTTCAGCACCTCGCCGTACGCGGCGGGGCTGACGACCACGGCGACCGACGGGTGGTTCTTGGCGGCGGCGCGGACCATCGAAGGGCCGCCGATGTCGATCTGCTCGACGCACTCGTCGGGCGAGGCGCCCGAGGCGACGGTCTCGCGGAACGGGTAGAGGTTGACGACCACCAGCTCGAAGGGGCGCACGCCCAGTTCGTCGAGCTGCTCGCGGTGGGCGTCGATCCGCTGGTCGGCCAGAATCCCGGCGTGCACGCGCGGGTGCAGGGTCTTGACCCGCCCGTCCAGGCACTCGGGGAAGCCGGTGAGCTCCTCGACCGGGGTGACCGGCACCCCGGCGGCCGCGATCCGGGCGGCCGTCGAGCCGGTGGAGACGAGCTCGACGCCCGCCCCGTGCAGCCCGCGGGCCAGCTCCTCCAGCCCCGTCTTGTCGTAGACGCTGATGAGCGCCCGGCGGATGGGCCGCTTCGTACCTTCGGCGGTCACGAGATCCGTACCTTTCGTCCCTCAATGCGGTAGCCGTGCCGGGCCAGACGCCCCACGACCTCGACGAGCAGCGTGCGCTCGACTTCCTTGATCCGCTCGTGCAGAGCGGCCCCACCGTCTTCGGCATCCTCGTCCCGGACCTCGACCACGCCCTGGGCGATGATCGGGCCGGTGTCGACGCCCTCGTCGACGAAGTGGACGGTGCACCCGGTGACCCGCACGCCGTACGCGAGGGCGTCGCGCACACCGTGGGCACCGGGAAAACTGGGCAGCAGGGCGGGGTGCGTATTGACCGTCCGCCCGCCGAACCGTGCGAGGAAGCGCTCCCCCAGGATCTTCATGAAGCCCGCGGAGACGACCAGATCCGGCTCGTACGCGGCGGTCGCCTCCGTCAGGGCCGCGTCCCACTCCTCGCGCGAGGCGAAGTCCCGCACGCGGCGGACGAAGACGGGCAGCCCGGCGCGCTCCGCGCGCTCCAGCCCGGCGATCCCCTCGCGATCGGCGCCGACGGCCACGACACGGGCCCCGTAGCCGTCCGGGTCGGCGGCGATCGCGTCCAGCAGGGCCTGGAGGTTCGTCCCCGATCCGGAGACGAGCGCGACGATGCGGGCGGGACGGGCGGGGACGGCCACGACGGGGCCCTTTCTGACTCGCGGGGTGCTGGCACGCGGAGCGCGGTTTGTAGGGTCGTACGAGAAACCGGGCACGCCGGATACGGGGGACCCTACGAAGCCGCCGACCGCCAGCAACGATACCGGCACACCCGACGGCCCCCGCGGGACGGGTGCACGCGCGGAAGGTAGCGTCTGGGCCGGGGCACCCCCGGGCCCTCCGCACGGGCGGACGCGTCGGGGACCGGCCCCGGAAACCGGTCGCGCGGCCGTAGGCTCGAAGGACGCGACGACGCGACACAGACCGATCAGGGGAAGACACACTCCACATGCCGGACCGACGCCGCCCCGCGGTTCACCGCCCCCCGCTGCCCGCCGCGTCCGCCGGCGGCCCCCGGCCGGTGACGGCGGGCCCCTCCGCGACCGGCCTCGCGCGGTCCTCGGACCGGGACCAGCGGGACAACCCGTTCGCCCCGCCGCCGGAGGGCCGGCCCGACGAGCCCTGGCGGCCGCGCGCACCCCGCGACCAGGGCGGCGAGGACGGCTCCGGCGGCGGGGACGGCGGCCAGCAGCCGCCCGCCCCGCCCGCGTGGGGCAGCCAGTGGAGCAGCCGCCAGCCCGGCCGCCACGACGGCGGCTTCGGCGGCCCGCCCGGCGGCGGCCAGGACCCCTCGAACGGCCCCGGCGCGGGCGGCCCGCGCTGGGACCCCTCCGACCCGGCCCAGCGCCGCGCGCGCTACGCCGTGCTCGCGGGCCTGTGGGGGTTCTTCTTCGCCCTGTTCAGCCTGCCGGAGGTGGCCCTGCTGCTCGGCGCCCTGTCGGTCTACTGGGGCGTCAGCGCGCTGCGTGCCAAGGCCGCCCGGCGCACCGGCGATCCCGGTGCGCCCGCACCGCAGCCGGGCGGCTTCCGGCCGCAGACGACGGCGGCGGTCAGCGGCCTGGTGATGGGCGGACTGGCCCTGCTGATCGTGGTCTCCACCTACGGCTTCCAGCTGGTCTACCGGGACTACTACACCTGCGTGGACGACGCCCTGACCCAGCAGTCCCGCCAGGCCTGCGAGACCCATCTGCCCAAGCAGCTCCGGCCGCTGCTGGGCGCGGAGGACTGAGGGGCGGCGCTCCTCGGGGCGGGCGCTCACCGGTCCTCTCACCGGTCCTCGAAGAGGCGCCCCGGGTCGTGGGGTTCGAAGTCCGTCATGAGACCACCCCCCGAGTCCTTGAGGGCGGCCCAGCGGGCCTGACGGACCCCGGTGTCGTGCCAGTCGGGAGCGTCCACGCCGCCGAAGGCCGGGTCCGGCACCGGGGCCATCGGCGCCTTGCGGGCCTTCCGGGCCTGTCTGGCCTCGCGCCGGGCGGTGCGCGCCTCCTCGCGCCGGGCCGCGCGGTCCGCCGCCCGGGCGGCCCGCGAACCGCGGCGCCGGTGCCGGCGCGGCGGTTCCGCCTTGCCGTCGGCGCCCAGCACGGTGCCGTTCACCGGGAGCAGGGGCAGGCTCTCCGGCGCGTACTCCGGCCCGTACTCGGGCAGGTCCGGAAGGCCGTCCTCGTCCGCCGCCGGTTCCGCGCCGTGCGGCCGCTGCGCGGGGACGACCTCGGTGCCCCGGTCCCCGCCCACCGCGAAGCCCAGCCAGCCGGCCGTCGCCCGCCACCAGCGGGGGGCCTGCCGGGGACGGGCCCGCCGACGCCGTTCGGGCAGGTCCAGCCCCAGGGCGAAGCCGGTCCGCCGCCACCAGGACCTGCGCCTCTCCGGCGCCTCGGCCAGCCGGGCCTTGCGGAAGTGACGGACGATCAGCGCGCCCGGCACCCCGACCGACGCCGTCCACACCAGGCAGGCGAGGCCCGTGAAGCGGCTGGGCGGACCGAAGCGGGCCAGGGTGGCGTTGCCCAGCGGGCCGCCCGCCGCGGCGGCGAGGACGGTGAGCAGCACGGCCGAGGCGACCGCGGCCAGGAAGGCGATGGCCATGGCCTCGCGCCGGCCCACGGTCGCGGGACGGCGCGGCACGGCCGCCGAGGCGACCGCCACCCCTGCCCCGGCCACCACCGCGGCACACACGGCCAGCCCCAGCGGACCGGCCTCCCCGGGGTCGGGCAGCGCCGCGAGCAGCGGGAAGCGGGGCAGCAGGGGCAGGGGCCGCCCCTGGGCGCCCAGCACGGGCAGCGCCACCGGGGCGAGGACGCCGCCGGCGCCGGCCACGAAGCCCGCCCCGAGCCCGTACGCCGCCGTCCACACCACCGCGTTGGGCAGCAGCGCCACGCTCAGCAGCAGCACGGCGGTCCGCCCCGACCAGCCCGCGGCCAGCTGGGACACGGCCTCCTGGGCGGCACCCCCGCCCCGCGCCAGCGCCACGGCGAGCAGCAGCGCCGCGCCACCGAGCAGGACGCCCGTACCGGCCGCGGTGGCCCGGGCGACCGCCAGGACGTGGGGGTAGGTGAACCACGCGCGCACCCGCCGCGGGACGAACCGCAGCACCCGCCGGACGCGCGGCGGCGGCGTCCAGGGAGGACAGCCCGATGCCATCCACACTCCGGCGGCCGCGGGGACGGCGGCGACGAGCGGCAGGTGCAGCAGGGCGCTCAGCGGGTCGACGCGCACCGGGCCGGAGGAGGCGTAGAGCACGGCTGCGAGGCTCACCAGCAGGTATCCGCCGAGGAGGGCGGTGAAGGCGGTGCGCGGCGGGAGCGGGGGCCGCGGCGGCCCGTCGGGGAGGCGTGGCGGGGGGCCCGTCGGCCTCCAGGTCCTCGGGCACCTCGCCGTCCGGTCCGTTCTCCTCGGCGTACTCGTCGCAGTCGGGGGCCGGGGCCTGGCGGGCGGCGCGGTGCACCAGCACGCAGGGGACCACGGTGAACAGCAGCGGCGTCAGGCCCACCGGGGCGGGGGTGCCGGAGAGGGTCTCGGTGCGCACCAGCTCGGCGCCGTGCGCGAGCAGCCAGAGGCCGGTGGCGATGTGCAGCGCCCCGGCGGGGCCGCTGTCGGGGTAGGGCGACACGATCCACAGCGCCAGGACGAGGGTGGCGAACGCGCCCAGTCCCAGGCCGGCGGCGAGCGCGCCGCCGAAGAACGCCCGGCCCGTGCCCGGCGTCCCGCGTGCCGCGAAGCGGAGGTACGAGGGCAACGAGGGACCGCTGTGGGCATATTGGGTCACAAGGGCCATGCTGCCAACAACGCGCCTTTCGGGCGGGTAGCGACAAATGACCGTCGTGTCGTGTTCAGAGTGGCAATCGGGTGGTGTACGCGGCGGGCCGCGGGAACGGCGAAGGGCCCGCACCCCGTGGGGTGCGGGCCCTTCCCGCCCGGCGGGACCGCCCGTACGGCGGCACCCGTCAGGCGTTCGCTCAGGCGCTCAGCGCGGCGCGGGCGAGGCGGGCGGTCTCGGACGGGGTCTTGCCGACCTTCACGCCCGCGGCCTCCAGGGCCTCCTTCTTGGCCTGCGCGGTGCCGGACGAACCGGACACGATCGCACCGGCGTGGCCCATCGTCTTGCCCTCGGGCGCGGTGAAACCGGCCACGTAGCCGACGACCGGCTTGGTGACGTTGGCCTTGATGAAGTCCGCGGCCCGCTCCTCGGCGTCGCCGCCGATCTCACCGATCATCACGATGAGGTCGGTGTCGGGGTCGGCCTCGAAGGCGGCCAGGGCGTCGATGTGCGTGGTGCCGATGACCGGGTCGCCGCCGATGCCGACGCAGGACGAGAAGCCGATGTCCCGCAGCTCGTACATCATCTGGTAGGTCAGCGTGCCGGACTTCGAGACCAGGCCGATGCGGCCGGGCTTGGTGATGTCGCCCGGGATGATGCCGGCGTTGGACTGGCCCGGGGTGATCAGACCGGGGCAGTTGGGGCCGATGATGCGGGTCTTGTTGCCCTTGGCCTTGGCGTACGCCCAGAAGGCGGCCGAGTCGTGGACGGCGATGCCCTCGGTGATGACGACGGCCAGGCCGATGCCCGCGTCGATCGCCTCGACGACCGCGGCCTTGGCGAAGGCCG
>NZ_BAAAXZ010000104.1:0-31929 GCF_039535865.1 Streptomyces thioluteus | reverse complement strand
CACCAATCGCCCCAGGGCAGTGCTCACCCAGCTCGGGCGGCGCTAGGGACGCCGTTCACGGCCTCCGTCCGGGCTGTGGAGCCCCGCACGCGCCCTTCCAGTGCGCCCCTGCGCCGCCGGATGCGCCTGTACGCTCCCGCGCCCATTACCGGGAGTGCACCGGCGCGTTCGGTACGTGTTCGGCCGGGCGAGTGCCCCACCGGGCGGCGAGTGGCCGGTTTCCGGTCCAGGCCATTGGGGCATTCATCCCCTGACGTGGGGCAAAGGAGGTCTCGGGGGTGGCGTTGGTGGTGGCGCAGGAGGTGCCCACGTCGTCGGTCATGGCCGTACCCCATGGTCCAGCCGGTGTGGGCGAAGCGAGACACCGGATGCTCAAGGACCTGCGCGCCAGCGGGGTACCGGATCCGGTCATCGACGAGCGCCGTACTGATCCTTTCCGAACTGCTCAGCAATGGCCTACCGACACGGGCGCCCGGCTGGGCGGGAACGGCGGTGCGGGCGAGGGCGAGGGCAGAACGGCGGGATCCGGGCCGCCTGGCGCGTCGACGAGCGTGGACGGCTCACCGTGGAGGTCACCGACGGCGGCGGGACCCACCCGACCGTTTCCGCGCCCACTCCCCGGTCACGGCCCGCGGCGGCCCCGGCGGTCTCCACATCATCAGCGCGCTCTCCCAGGAGTGGGGGCGTACGGGACTCCTCGGGAGAGGTGACCGTATGGGGCGCGCGCTCTCCGCGCGCGCCGGTTTCGCTACAGCGCGTCGACCTCGCCCCCGAGCTCGACTTCTCCGACCTGGACGGACTGGCTCTGACGTCTCCGGGCGCGCCCGCGCGGGGCGTCCGCCCGAGCCCGCCGGGCAGACGTCCCCGGCCCCGCCGAGCCGTACGACGGTGGCCCCTCGGGTCCCGGCCGTCCGCACCCCACGCCGGGCCGCACCGGACGCGGCCCTCCGCACAACCCGCCCGTGCTGCCGCGGACGGCGCCCGGCCCGAGCGCTAGGCTCGCGCGCCCGTACCAGCCGGACGCACCGACACGGGAGACATTCACGCCATGGCCAAGAAGCGCCGCCCCCAGACCACGGCCGCCGCACCGGCGGCGCCGGCGACGGCCCGATCCCCGTCGTCGGCGCCCCGCGAGGCCCTGCCCCTGCGGCTCCGGCCGGCGCTACAAGGCGTGCCACGGCCGCGCGGCGACGCACGCCGCGACCGAGCTGGTCCACCGGCCGTTCGAGGGCTGCCGGGGCGCAGGCCGACTGGGTCGCGCTGCGCGAACTGGTCCCGCCGCGACCTGGTGGAGCTCCACCTCAAGGACGGCCTCCCCGAGGGCGTCCCCTCGGTGACCCTGGCCACCGTGCTGCCTCATGGCCTGGCCCGCCCTGCGCGACCGCGACGACGGCCCGCGCGGTCCTGCTGGGCCTGCAGAACGACACGGCTACCGGCGACATCAGCCGCGATCTGCCGACACCCTCCAGAAGGCCCTGGCCGCCGGAGCCGGGCACCCCGGTCGCCGCCGAGCGACACCGCCGCCGACGGCAGGCTCCAGGACACTGCTGGACCCCGCCGCCCCGTTCGAGCCGACCGTGCACACGGTCTTCGAGTTCTGGATCGACGACGCGGAGAACGCCACCGGCGAGGTCGCCGCCTCCCTGGAGCGCGCCAAACGCCGCCGCCATCCCGACCGTCCGCCTGGCCTCCGTCGACGGCGCGTACTGGTGCGAGGTGCCCGAGAAGAACCACCTGCGCTGGGTGATGACCCACCCCGAGGAAGAGCTGCTCGACGCGCTCGCCCGGCTGCACGCGGTCGGCGAGTCCTCGCTCGGCGAGGGCACCCGCCTCGTCGGGTCCTTCCGGGCGCACGGGCTGACCGTCCCGGTGTGGGACCTGCCGAGCTCCGTGCGCGCGGCGGACGTGGAGAAGCCGGCCGCGACCTTCGCCGAGCGGCTGGCCGGGGCGCTCGCCTCGCGGACGCCCCTGACGGCCGACGAGCGGCGGGCGCGCAACGGTCTCACCAGCCGTCAGGTGACGCTGAACTGATCGGCGCCACATGGCTCCGGGCGGCGGCGGAGGCTCTCGTTCCAGGGGTCCGGAACGACTCCCTCGCGTGACTCCTGTCACAACTCCCGCTGCCAGCCCGGAAATCGGCGTCCGGAAATCCACGATCGAATTTGCGAACCGCCGATCTCTTGTTACCGTTCTAGGAGCCCGGTCGCTGGTGCATCCCCCGTCGCCAGCGATCGGGCCTTTCCATGCCCGGACGCGTTCCCGGACGCCGAGAGGTGCCCCCGGATCCCGCCCGCCCGACGGGGCCCGGCACCCGGCGCTCGCTCCGCCGCCGCCTCCGCGCTCTCCGCAGGTCGAGGCCACGACGTTTCTCCACCCTCGCCGACGGCCGCGGCCACGGACCACGGCCGAACCGGGCCGGCCGGCACCCGGCGCTAATCCTCGGCGGAGTCCGGCGAGTTGCTCCCGGAGCGGAGGAGCAGCTTCCCCTCGGCCGAGGCGATCTCCGCGACCGCCGTATACGCGCCATGTCCGCGCAGCGTCCGCCGGCGGGGCGTCTCGCAGGCGTCCGGGGCGTCGGAGGCCTCCATCGGGCACCGCACCTGGAGCGACCGGCCGTCCGGGGACATCAGCGTCAGCACGCCCGCCAAACGCGCCGCCCGTGCCGTTGCGGTAGTACGTCCGGGCCCAGGTCTCCTCGCCCTCCGTGAGGACGCAGGTCTGCGCCTCCAGGCCCTCGGGGGAGTCGAGTTCGGGGCCGCACTGGACGACGTCACGGGGCTCCTCCGGAGCACCGGACGCGGAGGCCGCGGACGGGGCGCTCCCGCCGAGGAGCCCGGCCGGCTCGTCCGTCGAGGGCGAGGAGGCGAGGGAGGGCACCGCGGCGGGCACGACGCCGCCCCGGCCCCCGCCGGCCCTCCGTTCCTTGCCGGCCGGCCAGGCCTTGGCCCGGCCGGCCACCGCCGCCGGACCGGCCGTCGCGGCCGCCAGGGGCAGCACGACGGCGAGCGCCACCACACCGGCGAGCGCCACCATCCGGAGACTGGCTGCACGTTGCTGGGACACGCCGGGCACACCGGACGCACGCTCCATGGGACCACCTGCGACTCGCCGCGGACACTGGGATTTCGCGGGACGGCACAGGGCCCACCCCGCCCGGGCCGACGGCGACCACAGGCGTCCGGGTCGAAACCCGCCGGAGAGCCCGGCGTTCGACCGGCACGGCATCCGACGCAGGCCCGCCCCCGAACATAGCGGCCGGTACCCCGTCCTCCCGGCCCCTCGACACCCGATTCCCGCAGTTCTCGGCGCGGCTTACACCCGTAAGAGTGAGAGCGCGTGCGTCTCCCGTCCGTACGCGCTCTCACAGGCGAGCCGTTCCCGGCGTCCGCGCGGATCGCGGGCGTCAGTGCGCCAGCCGGCTCCCGCCGCCCTGCGTGCCGGTGGCCGCGCTCTGCTCGACCAGAACGTCGACGAGCGAGGCCACGTCCGGGAGCCAGGGGCGGGTGTCCGGCAGCCCGGTGCCCGGACGCGCGGCGCGCGGCCGCCCGGAGGCCGGCACCGCGGGCTGCGGAGCCCGCTCCCAGCGGGCCCGGCCGGGGCCCGTCGCCGACGGCGGGAGGACGACGTACCCGCCGTCGCCGTGGAAGCGCAGCGAGCCCGGCACCCACTCCTGGCGGTGCAGCAGATCGCCGAGGACCTCCAGCGAGTACGGCGCGACCAGGAGGGTCCAGCGCGCCGGGGTGGCGACCACGGGACCGAGGCGCACACCCGCCCGGTCGAGGACCGCCAGCGCACGTGCTCCGGCGACGGCGGGCAGGCTCACGGCACAGGCCGCGCGCCCGCCGGTGGCCAGGACGACGGGCGCCTCGGGCCGGTTGGTCCACCACCAGCGGACCATCCGGGCGTCCGTGGTGGCCGCCAGCAGCCCCGGGTCGAAGGGGTGGGCACCGGGGGCCGCGCAGTCGGGGTGGGCACAGCCGCACTCGCGCACGCGGCCGATGCCGGGCCGCAGGCCCACACCGGGGAGCACCGGCCACTTCCACTCCGTGGCGTAGGTGAGGGCCGCGGTGACCACCGCGGACCGGCCCGACCGCCGGAGCGAGAGCTTGCGTCGCCTTCCGAGGATCTCGCGCATGAGCGCTCGTTCCTTTCCGTGAACGCCGAGGGTGGCCCCGGCCGGAGCCAGGGGCCGTGATGGCACTGCACTTCGTTTGCAGATCACTTCGTTGCAGGTCGCGGCACTGCGTGGCGGACAGCACCGCGATGTCGCACTACATGGCACTACGGGTACCGCGTGGCGCGGCACTCAACGCGCCGCCGACCTTCATGGTCGGCGCACCACATGGATCACAGGTCACTGCGCGTACAACGCAGCGCATCACGCCTGGGGCCGAGCGTGAAACATGGCGGAGGGTGGCGCACGCATGGCGCTTGGTGCTGGGGCCGGTGTGCCCCTCGCCCACGGCATGGGTTCCCCCACGCCGCTCGGGGACGGACACGGCCGTTGCCGGGTAAGACGCCCGGCCCCGCTGCCGGGTTCCGGGGCACCCCCAACTGCCCCTGTCCTTCCTCGAGTACGTACCCACCGCGGTGGCGGTGACGCGCTGTCGAGCAACGCCAGTCGACCGCAGTGGGGAGGGCACGGCACTATTTTCCGGCCAACTTCAAAACCCCTCAGACACCATCATTCCCATTGGTCCAATGCTGGACATTGCCTCACCAGGGCGTGTACATGTGGAGGCCCCCATAGCACGCACCACGACAGGGGGTTTGCCGTGCTATTCCCTGCCACGCACAGGCCGATGGGCTGGTCGGACGGGCTCGCCGAAGCCCCCCGCGGTCCCCGGCGCGCGGACCACCGGGCCGTCCCCGCCCCACCCCGCCGGAGCGGACGGCCATGAACGCCCCCCATCTCCCGAAAGTGGCCGGAATCGATCCTCCTGTTCCTGCCCCGACCCTGTCTTCTGCTTCTGGCACCGCCTCCGGAACCCCCGACTCCCCTACTTCCACGGGCACTTCCGACCCCACGGGCCCCTCCGGCGAGGATTCTCCCTCCGCCCCCATGCCCCCCTCCGGCCTCCAGGCGCCCCATCTCCTCGTCCAGGACCGTCTCGCCCGCTGGGTCTCCGATCTCACCTCGCTCCAGGAGCTCACCGAGCGGCTCTCCCGTACCACCGGCCTCGAAGATGCCCTCCATGAACTCCTGCGCGCCGGTGCCACACTCGTCGGCGCCGGCCGGGGTCTGGTCACCCTGCACCCCGTCGACGACTCCGGCCGGGCGCCGACCATCGCCCTCGGGCTCGGCCACGCCGACCTCGGCCACCTCGAAACGATTCCGCATGCACCGGCGGCCTCCGCCGCGTCCGGCCCGTACACGGGGCTTCTCGAGGACCTGCCCCCCGTCGGCGCCCGTTCCGGAACGGCCCGCCCCGACATCCCCGCCGAGGAGGGCCTCGACCCCCTCCACCGCGAGGTCACCTCCCGTCTCGGCTACGCCGCCAGCTACGCCGTACCACTGGACACGGCGGCCTCCGCCGACGCGGCGGCCCGCCGGATCGGCGCGGCCATCTGGCTCTACGACGAGCCGGCCGAGCCCGACGAACGCCGACGCCACCTGGCCTGCCTCTACGCCGCCCACGCCGCCGAGCACCTGGCCCGGCTGCTGGAGCTGGACCGCGCCCGGGAGGCCCTCGCCACCCTCCGCGAGGAACTGCTGCCCACCCGGCTGCCCAGGGTCCCGGGCGTACGGCTCGCGGTGCGCCACCGCACCGGGCCGCGCGGCGGCGGGGACTGGTACGACGCGCTGCCGCTGCCCGAGGGCGCGCTGGGCCTGGCCGTGGGCGGAATCACCGGCTCCGGCCCGGGTGCCGTGGCCGCGACGGGCCGGCTGCGGGCCTCCCTGCGGGCCTACGCCGTGATGGAGGGCGAGGATCCGGTCGCCGTCCTCTCCGACCTCGAACTGCTCCTGCGGCTCACCGAGCCCACCCGTTCCGCCACCGCCCTCTTCGCCTACTGCGAACCGGCCGCCCGGAAGGTCGTCCTCGCCGCGGCCGGGCACTGCGCGCCACTGATCATCGGCGACCGGCGCACCGAGTACGTGGACACCTCGCTCTCGGCCCCGCTCAACATGCTCACCTGCTGGGAAGCGCCCAGCGTGGAGATCGAGCCGGCCCCGGGCGAAACGCTCCTCCTCTACAGCGACGGCCTGCTGCACCGCACCGGCGACGCGATGGACCGGGCCTTCGCCCGGCTGCACGCCGCGGCGGCCACCGTGCCCCGGGACGCCCGCCGCGACCCGGAGGCCGTGGCCGACCACGTCCTGCGCGCCGTGCTGCCGGACGACGGGGACGGGACGAAGGTCCCGGACCCGTCCGGCGACGGGACGGGCGAGGACGTCGTCCTGCTGGTCGCCCACTTCGAGTGACCGGGTCCGGCCCGGCCCTACGACCCTTCTCGGCCATGTTTCCCCGCACCTACGATGGAGAGCGGCCCCGTTCGAGGAGGAGAGCATGACCGACCAGCCCGCACCCGAGAACCCCGAAGGTGACGAGCCGATCAAGCAGCGGAAGAACGGCCTCTACCCCGCCGTCTCCGACGAGCTTGCCGAGAACATGAAGAGCGGCTGGGCCGACACCGAGCTGCGCGACCTGCGGCCCATACCGCAGGCCCAGGAGACCGCGCGGCGCCGCGCCGAGCTCTCCGCGCGCTTCCCCGGCGAGCGGCTGGTGATCCCTGCGGGCAACCTCAGGACCCGCTCGAACGACACCGAGTACAGCTTCCGCGCCTCGACCGAGTACGCGTACCTCACCGGCGACCAGACGCAGGACGGCGTCCTGGTCCTGGAGCCCGCCGGTGACGGCCACGAGGCCACGCTCCACCTGCTGCCCCGCTCCGACCGGGAGAACGGCGAGTTCTGGCTCGACGGCATGGGCGAGCTCTGGGTGGGCCGCCGCCACAGCCTCACCGAGGCCGAGCGGCTCTACGGGGTGCCCTGCGCGGACGTCCGCGAGCTGGCCGCCGCCCTGGCGGAGGCCACCGGTCCGGTCCGCGTCGTCCGCGGCCACGACGCGGGCGTCGAGGCGGCCCTGACCGACAAGGTCACCGCCGAGCGCGACGAGGAGCTGCGGATCTTCGTCAGCGAACAGCGCCTCGTGAAGGACGCGTTCGAGATCGGCGAGCTCCAGAAGGCCGTGGACTCCACCGTCCGCGGCTTCGAGGACGTCGTGAAGGTGCTCGACAAGGCCGAGGCCACCTCCGAGCGCTACATCGAGGGCACCTTCTTCCTCCGCGCCCGGGTCGAGGGCAACGACATCGGCTACGGCTCGATCTGCGCCGCCGGCCCGCACGCCACCACGCTGCACTGGGTCCGCAACGACGGCCCGGTCCGCTCCGGCGAGCTGCTGCTGCTCGACGCGGGCGTGGAGACCCACACCCTCTACACGGCCGACGTCACGCGCACGCTGCCCGTCAACGGCCGCTACAGCGAGCTCCAGCGCAAGATCTACGACGCGGTGTACGAGGCCCAGGAGGCGGGCATCGCCGCGGTCAAGCCGGGTGCGAAGTTCCGCGACTTCCACGACGCCTCGCAGCGGGTCCTGGCGGAGAAGCTGGTCGAGTGGGGTCTGGTCGAGGGCCCGGTCGAGCGGGTCGTCGAGCTCGGCCTCCAGCGCCGCTGGACCCTGCACGGCACGGGCCACATGCTCGGCATGGACGTCCACGACTGCGCGGTCGCCCGCACGGAGGCGTACGTGGACGGCGTCCTGGAGCCCGGCATGGTGCTGACCGTCGAGCCCGGCCTCTACTTCCAGGCCGACGACCTGACCGTGCCCGAGGAGTACCGCGGCATCGGCGTCCGCATCGAGGACGACATCCTGGTCACGGAGGACGGCAACCGCAACCTCTCGGCGGGCCTGCCGCGGACGTCCGCGGACGTCGAGGCGTGGATGGCGAGCCTCAAGGGCTGACCCTCGCGAACGCGGCGTTGCGGCGTTTACGGAAGGGGCCGCCGGGACCTGTGAGGTCCCGGCGGCCCCTTCCGTTTCAACCACCCCTGGCAGGTGGCTCCTTCACAGGTTGAGCAGCGCGCCGCTCGCGACCCTGGCGTCGCGCAGCGGCCGGAGCGCGAGCCGCATCAGGACGAGGGCGTTGTCGTCCCCGGCGATGCGGTTGACGCTGAGTTCGCCGCAGGTCAGGCACTGGTGGACGATCAGCCACTCGCCGTCCGGGCGTACCGACATGCTCAGCGCCTCCATACGGCCCCGGCAGGTCGCGGCGCGGTCGCCGGGGACCCGGCGGTCGACATGGAGACTGGCCAGGCAGTTGGGGCAGTGGTTGCGATGGGCGGTACCCGGCGCGTCGGGGGAGACGTCCAGACCGCAGCCGACGCACCGGAAGGCGTTCGCCCGGTGGCCGTCATGGCCGTGGAGGACGTCCTTGCGGCGCTGCGGACGTCGGGAGCGGTGCGCGGTGTTCTTGCGTCGTGGCATGGCGCGGCCCTCACAGATCCCCGAACGCTTCGAGGGGGAAGGGTGGTTGGGCCAGCGGGCGGACCGCCATGCGCATCAGGATGAGCTGGTTGTCGTCCGTGCAGACGGGGTTGGACGTCAGCTCGTCACAGCGCACACACCGGTGGATGACCATCCAACTGCCGTCGCGCAGGACCGCGATGGAGATCGGGGTCATCCGTGCGCGACAGTCGGACGGACCGCCCTCGACGTGGTCGAGGACGTGCCGCGAGTGCAGACACGACGGGCAGTGGTTGCGCCGGCTTCCGTCGGCGGCGTGCGCGGAGACGGTCAGCCCGCAGCGTACGCAGGTGAAGGTGCTGGTCTTCAGGATGTTGTGGGAGTCGGACACCCGGAGGCTCCTTGCTGGGAAGTTCTCGATGACAGCAGGAGTCGGCCGAGCGGCCTTGGGACACCGGACCCGCGTCCGGCCCGCTCGCCGCAACGGGGCGGCGGAAGGCGGCTGTTACGCGGTGCGGCGAGGCGCGCTCGGCGCCGGCCGGGTCGTCGACATAAACACCTGTCCCGGGTCGGGCGGGCCCCGCGGGCCCGAGGCGGAAGGTCTGGAACACCGCCAACGTAGCAGCGGCCCGGAGACGGCCGCCATCGAATTTTCCGGGCCCCGGACGAGGTAAAGGCAACCGGTGTCGCATTAACCCTTGCGAGGAGGGGCCCGCGCATGCAATGCTCTCTCTAACGCGACATCGGTTGCATTACCTATCGCTCGTTCCACCGAAGGGAGCCCCTCATGGCCGCCACCACGATCCCCGACCCCACCGTCCTGCACCCGCTCGCCGGCCACGACCGGGTCGTGCTGCTGCGGTCCCTGGTCTCCGACCCGCGCATCGAGGTGGGTGAGTACACGTACTTCGACGACCCGGACGGGGCCGAGGAGTTCGAGCGCCGCAACGTGCTCTACGCCTACGGCACGGAGCGCCTGGTGATCGGCAAGTACTGCGCCGTCGCCGCCGGCACGCGCTTCATGATGCCGGGCGCCGCACACCCCACGATGGGCGTCTCCACCTTCCCGTTCACCATGTTCGGCGGCTCCTGGGCCGAGCGGACCCTCGACCTCGTCACGGACCTGCCCAGCCGTGGCGACACCGTGATCGGCAACGACGTCTGGATCGGCTACCAGGCGCTGATCATGCCCGGGGTCCGGATCGGCGACGGCGCCGTCATCGCGGCGGGCTCGGTGGTGACCGGCGACGTCGAGCCCTACACGATCGTCGGCGGCAATCCGGCCCGTCCGATACGCCGCCGCTTCGACGACGCCGACGCCGAGAGGCTCCTCCGCGCGGCCTGGTGGGACTGGCCCGTGGAGCTGGTCACCGAGCATGTGCGCACGATCATGGCCGGGCGGCCGGCGGAGATCGAGCGGATAGCCGAGGAGCTCGCGGAGCGGAGGATGGCGTGAACGGCGTGCGGTCGCCCGAACCCGACGGCGACGGCCCGGACGCCGGTCACGAAGCTCTCGTCACAAAGCTCTCGCCACGAGGCCGTCGTCGCGAGAGCGTCATCGCGAAGCCGTTGTCATGAAGCCGTTGTCATGAAGCCCTGAGGAGCGCCGCGTCCTCGCGCCACTTGAGGATCTTGTCGAAGGTGACCACGGCGCCCTGCCGTCCCGGGCGGTTGCGGACGTGGACGTTGTCCGTCAGGGACTCGATCAGAAAGAGGCCCCGCCCGTGTTCGTCGTGGGCGGGGGCCGGGGGTCGTGTCTCCAGGCGGCGGGCGGTCCGGCGGCGTTCGCGCAGTGGCGCGGGGCCGGTGAAGCCGGGTCCGGAATCGGTGACCTCGATGCGACAGGTGTCGCCGTCGATGCGGGCGGTCACCCGGTAGGCGGTGGAGGAGTCACCGCCGTGCTCCACGGCGTTCGCACATGCCTCGCTGAGGGCGACCGCCAGGTCGTAGGCCGTATCGGGGTCGACCCCGGCCGTCTCCATCGCACCGACCAGCAGCCGCCTGGCGAGCGGAACGCTCGCGGCCTCGCGCCGCAAGTGGAGTGACCACCAAATGCTCATGCTCAGCCTCCTGGCCGCGGCTCGACATATCGATACCTATAGCCACGCGCGACAGGTGGTAAGCCTGCCGGGCGTGTGAGTCCGCTCATTCGGCGGAAGCGGCGGGAGGGCGCATTGGGGTATACGGGTGACCCCTGCCGTGGGGAAGGGGTGACTCCGGTGGGATGATGACGCAGCCATGCCTCACCCCGTCGCGCGCGCCGGCGCCGATCTGCGATTGATCCGGGCCGCGGTGTTCACCGCGGTCTGTGTTCTGCTGTCCGCGGGCGGGCACGCGCTGGCTTCCTGCGCGGCGGTGCCGCTGTGGACGCTCGCGGCGGGCTTCGCGGCGGTGTTCGCCCTGATCGCCCCGCTGGCCGGACGGGAGCGCTCGCTCCCGGGGATAGCGGCCTGCCTGGCCGTGGGACAGGTGGCGCTGCACGCCCTGTTCTCCCTGGGGCAGCACGGGCCGGAGGCGGCCCCCCGCGCCGGACACGACGGCCTGGTCAGCTTCGCGGGCCAGTTGCTCTGCAACCAGCGGCCCCCGGCCTCGCCGGCCGAGGCACGCCGGATCATCACGGACGCCGGGCTCGACCCGGCCGCCGCGCACCCCGTGGCGGCCCCGCCCGCGCCCGTCGAGAGCTTCCTGCACGCCCTCGTCCCCTCGGTGCCGATGCTGCTCGGCCATGTGCTCGCGGCCCTGGCCGTGGGCTGGCTGCTGCGGCGCGGCGAGGCGGCACTGTGGCGGGTGGTGCGGCTGTCGGCGCAGTCGGCCCGTGCGGTCGGTGAGGCAACGTTCGTCCGGGCGCTGCGCACCGCGCTGACGTTCGTTCGCGCGTTCCTCGACGGGAAGGTCGACGGGCCGGACGCGCCCCGTGCGCCGTTCCCGCCGGGACGACGAGCGCCCGGCGCGGGAGCCCGAGCTCCAGCACTTCGTGATCAGGCGGGGTCCCCCGCGCTTCGCCCTCGCGGCCTGAGCACGCGACGCACCCGGCGCTACGGCGGGAAGGCGTTCGCGGCACGGCCGCACGCGCGCCAACCCCTTCCGCCTCTCCTGCCCAGGGAGTGTTTTCGCATGAACATCGACACCACCACGCGCACCCGCACCCGTCGTCCCCTCCGCCTCGCCGCCGTCGGCGCCGCCGTCGCGAGCGGCGTCCTGCTGCTGGCCGGCCCCGCCTCCGCGCACGTGAGCGTGCAGCCCGGCACCGCCGAGAAGGGCGGCTACAGCACCGTCTCCATCAAGGTGCCGAACGAGAAGGACAACGCCTCGACGGTGAAGCTCGAGCTCGCCCTCGATCCCAAGCACCCACTCGTCTCGGTGATGCCACAGGCGGTCCCGGGCTGGGATGTGAAGGTCGAGAAGACCAAGCTCGACAAGCCCGTCCAGATGCACGGCAAGACCATCGACGAGGCCGTCAGCAAGGTCGTCTGGACCGGCGGGAAGATCGAGCCGGGCCAGTTCCAGCAGTTCCCGCTCTCGGTCGGCCAGCTGCCCACCGACACCGACGAACTGGTCTTCAAGGCCCTCCAGACCTACTCCGACGACGACGTCGTCCGCTGGATCGACCCGTCCAAGCCCGGCGGCGAGGAGCCCGAGCACCCCGCCCCCGTGCTGAAGCTCGTCGACAAGGCGGACGCCAAGAACGGCAAGGAGGCCAAGGCCCAGGCCGCCGCCTCCGACGCCGAGGGCGACGGCTCGTCCGGCGGCTCCGACACCACGGCGCGGACCCTCGGCATCGTGGGCATCGTCGTCGGTGCGGCGGGCATCGCCTTCGGCGTGTTCGCCGGGCGCCGCCGCCCCACAGCCTGACGCACGGACCGGCCGGGCCGGCGGGCCCGTCCCACGACGGACCGCCGGCCCCGCACCACCGACCCATCCCTTTGGAGAAGCACTCCATGCGCACCAAGACCGCGAGCGCGGTGCTCGCCCTCGCCGCCGCGTTCACCCTGACGGCCTGCGGCGGATCCGGCGACAACACGGACAAGCCGGCCGCCGACGTCTCCGCCGCGCCCAAGACGGTTCCCCTCACCCTCGACACCCCCAAGGCCAAGCCCGACCTGGTCCTCAAGGACACCGGCGGCAAGACCTACGAGCTGGTCAAGGAGACCAAGGGCCGTCCGGTCCTGCTCTACTTCGGCTACACCTACTGCCCCGACGTCTGCTCCACCGTGGTCGCCGACATGGCCTCCGCCGAGAAGCGGCTGCCCAAGGCCGAGCAGGAGAAGCTGCAGATCGTCTTCGTCACCACGGACCCCGACCGGGACACCCCCGAGCGGATGCGCAAGTGGCTCGACGCCCAGGGCGGGCAGGACATCGTCGGCCTGACCGGCTCGTTCGACACCATCCAGGCGGCGGCCAAGCCGCTCGGGATCATGGTGGAGAAGCCCAAGAAGGAGAAGGACGGCTCCATCACCGTCAGCCACGGCGCCCAGGTCGTCGGGTTCTCGCCCAAGGACGACGGGGCCCACTGGGTCTACACCGCCGAAGCCACCGCCGATCAGTACGCCAAGAGTCTCCCGAAGATCGTCAAGGGGGAGAACCCGTGATGCGCAAGTCGACCGCCGCCACCGCCGCCGCGCTGCCGCTGCTGCTCGCCGGCGCCCTCGTGCTGGTGACCGGCTGCGACTCCGGCTCCAAGGACAAGCCCGAGCTGTCGGTCAGCGGCGCGTACCTGCCGCAGCCCGCCATGACGGACATGGCCGCCGCCTACTTCACCGTCAAGAACGACGGCGGCAAGGCCGACCAGCTCACCAAGGTCACCACCCCGCTCTCCGGCGACGTCACCCTGCACTCCACCGAGGGCTCGCAGATGAAGCACACGGAGAAGCTGGACGTCCCGGCGAACGGCACGCTCTCCCTCTCCCGCGGCGGCAACCACCTGATGCTCGGCAAGCTGGAACGCAAGCCGAAGGTGGGCGAGAAGGTCGAGTTCACCCTGCACTTCGCCACCTCCGCGCCGGTGAAGATCCAGGTGCCGGTGGAGAGCGCGTCCTTCCGCCCCAAGGACTGACGCCGCCATGAGGACCCCGACCGCCGGGCGGCTCGCGGCCCTGCTGGGCACGCTGGCCGCCGCGCTGCTGTGCGTGCTGACGGCCGGCGCGGGCACCGCGTCGGCGCACGCCGCGCTCACCGCCACCGACCCCCGTCAGGGATCGGTGGTGCCCACCGCGCCCGCCCGGATCGAGCTGACCTTCTCCGAAGGGGTGCTGCTGAGCGCCGACTCGGTCCGCGTGCTCGACCCCGGGGGCACCCGCGTCGACGCCGGGAAGCCCGTCCACACGGACGGACGCTCCGAAACGGCCTCCGTCGCGCTGCGCCCGGGGATCGCCGACGGCACGTACACGGTGGCCTGGCAGGCCGTCTCGGCGGACAGCCACCCGGTGGCCGGGGCCTTCACCTTCTCCGTGGGCGCCCCGTCGAAGACCACGGTCAAGGCAGCCGTCGCCGGGACGGACCCGGTGGTCGGGACGCTCTACGACATCGCCCGGTACGCGGCCTACGCCGGGTTCGCCCTGCTCGTCGGCGGCTGTGCCTTCGCCGGCGCGTGCCGGGCGTCGCGGACCGTGCGGAAACTCGCGGTCGGCGGCTGGATCGCGCTGTTCCTGTCCACGGCCGTGCTGTTGCTGCTGCGCGGCGCCTACACCGGCGGCAAGGGGCCGGGCTCCGTCCTCGACCTCGCGCTGCTCGGCGACGCGCTCAACACCAAGCCCGGCGCGGCCATGCTGACGCGGCTGCTCCTGCTGAGCGCGGCGGCGGTGTTCCTGGCCCTGCTGTTCGGCACGTACACCCGCGAGGACGCCCCGCCGCTGCGCGACCGCCCCGCCGTCGCCTACGGGCTGGCCGCCGGCGGCACCGCCGTCGCCGCCGGACTCGCGGCGACCTGGGCGGCGGCCGAACACGCGAGCCAGGGCATCCAGCCCTGGCTCGCCATGCCCGTCGACGTGGCGCACCTGCTGGCCGTCGGAGTGTGGCTGGGCGGACTCGCCGCCCTGCTCGCCGCGCTCCGGGCGGACGACGCCCTGCCCCGCGAGGCGGTGCGGCGGTTCTCCCGGCTGGCGTTCGGGGCCGTGTGCGTCCTGGTGGTCACCGGGCTCTACCAGGCCTGGCGGCAGGTCGGCAGCTGGTCCGCGCTCACCGGCACGGACTACGGGCGCTGGCTGCTCGTCAAGGTCTCGCTGGTGGCCGTGATGGTCGGGGTCCGCCGTGTTCTCACGGCGGTGGACGGCGCGGCTCGCCGAGGGCATCCGGCCGTCCGGCCCCCGGAAGGAGACGCCCGCGGCGAGGACCGCCGACTCCCCCGAGCGCGCCGCCCAACTGGCCCGGCAGCGGGCCGCCGTCGCCAAGGCGGCCGGCAAGCGGCGGCGCGACGCGGACCCCGCCCGCTCCGCGCTGCGCCGCTCGGTCCTCGCCGAGGCCGCCGTCGCGGTCGTCCTGCTCGCCGTCACCACCGTCCTCACCACCACCCAGCCCGGCCGCGCCGAGGCCGAGCAGGAGCGGGCGGGCAGGACGGACGGCGGCAGCACCGCGCCCGCCACCACGGGCCGGACGGACGTCACGATCACCTACGACACCGGGGGGACGAACGGGCGCGGCACCGCCCGGATCGCCCTCGACCCCGGGCGTCCCGGCGCCAACACCGTCGACGTCGCGCTCACCGACCCCGCCGGGAAGCCCGCCGACGTCCCCGAGGCCACGGTGTCGTTCACCGAGAAGGAGAAGGGCATCGGCCCGCTGCGCGTCCCCCTGGAGCGCGTGTCCGCCGGGCGGCTGCGCGCCTCCGGCTTCCAGCTGCCCATGGCGGGGCGGTGGCAGCTCACCCTGACCGTACGGACCTCCGAGATCGACCAGGTCACCGAGATCGAAAACGTAGAGATCAATGACTGAGACATCCGGCAAGGCGAACAAGACCACCAAGACGGCAAAGTCGGCCAAGTCGGCCAAGACCGCCGCGAAGCGGCCCCGGGCACGACTCCGCCCTCTCCAGACGCCGGCTGCTCGGCACCGCCGGCGCCGTGGGCGCGGGCGGCCTCCTCGTGGGCGGGCTGGCCGGCGCCGCCGGCGCCACCGCGGCGCGCGACGACAAGGCACCGCTGTCCGGCGTCGGTTCCGCGGCGTTGCCCTTCCACGGCGCCCGTCAGGCGGGCATCACCGATCCCGCCCAGGCGCACGGCCACCTGCTGGCCTTCGACCTCGCCCCCGGCGCCGACCGCAAGGCCGCCGCCGCGCTGCTGCGCCGCTGGTCGTCGACGGCCGCCGAGCTGGCGGCCGGACGGGCGCCCAAGGGCGACGACACCGGGATCGCACTGGACGCCGGGCCGTCCTCGCTGACCGTCACCTTCGGCTTCGGCCGCACCTTCTTCGACCGGACGGGTCTGACGGCCAGGCGCCCCGCCCGCCTGGAGCCGCTGCCCGCCTTCACCCAGGACGCGCTCGACCCCAAGCGCAGCGACGGCGACCTGTGGGTGCAGATCGGCGCCGACGACGCGTACGTCGCCTTCCACGCGCTGCGGCTGCTCCAGAAGCAGGCCGACGGCTCGGCCCGGCTGCGCTGGCAGATGAACGGCTTCAACCGCACACCCGGCGCCACCGAGCGGCCGCTGGACCCGGCGAAGCCCGTCGATCTGCCGCTCGCCCTCACGCAGTGGGAAGACCTCCGCGACCGCTACCGCTCCCTCGGCCACACCGTCGAGGAGCTCGAACCCCGCCCCGATCTGCCCGACATGGTCTTCGCCGCCAACGGCGCGACCGTCGTCCAGGGGCGGGTGCTGGGCGCCCGCTTCGCCCACCCGCAGCGTGCCGCGGAGGCGGACGTGCACCGGGCGTGGTTCCGCGCCCACGGCTACGACGAGGTGCGCGAGCCCGAGCACATCAACGAGGGCGAGGGCGACTTCGCCGTCACCGACTCCTGGCTGCTGGCCGGCCGGGGCTTCCGCAGCAGCCCCCTCTCGCACCCCGAGGCCCAGGAATACTTCGGACGCCCGGTGATCGGCCTCGACCTCGTCGACCCCCGCTACTACCACCTCGACACCGCGCTGTGCGTCCTCGACGGGGACGAGGTCATGTACTACCCCGGCGCCTTCTCCCCCGGCAGCCGGACCGTGCTGGAACGGCTCTTCCCCGACGCGCTGGTGGCGAGCGAGGAGGATGCGGCGGCGCTGGGCCTCAACGCGGTGAGCGACGGGCGGCATGTGCTGCTGCCGCAGGCGGCGGTGGGGCTTTTCGCGCCGTTGCGGGAGCGGGGGTTCGAGCCGGTCGGGATGGACCTGGGGGAGTTGCTGAAGGGGGGTGGGAGTGTGAAGTGCTGCACGCAGGAGTTGCGGTGAGGGGTTTGTCCCCCACCCCGCCCTCTCCCCGTCTCCGCAGGGGCTGCGCCCCTGCGGCACCCCGCCGCGCGCCGCGCGGTGAGCGGGGCTCCACCCCTGCATCCCACCGGGGGCTGCGCCCCCTGGACCCCGCAACCGCGCTCCGCGCGGTTGTCCTCAAGCGCCGGACGGGCTGATTCAGCCCGTCCGGCGCTTGAGGACGAACGCGGCGAAGCCGCGTTGCCCCGCGCGGAGCGCAAGAAACGGTGAAAGGGCGGAGCGGGGAGAGCTCCCTACTCCGCCGGCGGCCACTCCTCGCCCCAGTCCACGTCCCGAGCCGCCCGGTACAGCGCCCCCTGCCGCTTCGTCACCGTCTCCCGCGTCAGCCCGTCCCCACGCGTGCAAAGGTCCAGCAACACCTGCCCCTTGCGGATCTGGGGGCGGCGGACGACGCGGGCGGGGGCGTCGGAGGCGGCGTCCCCGGGCACGTCCTCCTCCCGCACGGCGGCCACGTACGAGAACTTCTCGTCCTCGTACGCCAGCGACCCGCCCTTGACCTGCCGGTGCAGGGACGACCGGCTGACCCGGGCCGAGAAGTGGCACCAGTCCGTGCCCGGCACGATCGGGCAGGCCGCACTGTGCGGGCACGGCGCGACGACCGTGAAGCCGGCCCCGATCAGCCTCTCCCGCGCCTCGATGATCCGCAGATAGCCCTCGGGCGTGCCCGGTTCGACGATCAGCGCGCCCCTCGCGCGGGCCGCCTGCGCGACGACCGCCGCGCGGTCGGCGGCGGTCAGCTCGCCCAGGACGTAGGAGACCGTGACCAGGTCCGTGCCCTCCGGGATCTCCAGGCCGGCGCCGATCGCCTGCCGCCGCCAGCGGGCGGCGCGCAGCGCGGGGGACGCGGCGGAGCGGGCGAGTTCGCCGCCGAGCGCGAGGGCGGGCTCCGCCCAGTCCAGGACGGTGGTCTCGCGCTCGGCGTCCGGCCAGGCCGCGGCGACCGCCCAGGTCGCGGCGCCGGTGCCGCCGCCGATGTCCACATGCGAGGCGGGGGTCCACTCGGGGAGCCGGACGCGGAGGGCCGCGAGCGCGGAGCGCACCGCCTCGAAGGTGGCGGGCATGCGGTAGGCCGCGTACGCGGCCACGTCGGAACGGTCGCGCAGCACCGGCGCGTCGGTGGGGGTGCGCCCCCGGTAGTTGGCGATCAGCCGCTCGACGGCCTGGGCCGCCTGCTTGGGCGGCAGGCCGTCGAGCAGTCCGGCGAGCGCGGCGCGGAGGTTCTCGCCGGTCGGCGGGGAGTTCTCGGGGGCGTGCATTGGGTGGATTTTACGGGGCGGGCTCCACCGCCGTGTCCGCACGCCGCCCCGGCCGGCACATCAGCACGAAGCACAGCACCGCGGCCACCGCGCAGCCCAGCTGGACCACCGCCATCGGCACCGCCGTGTGCTCGCCGGCGATCCCGACGAGCGGCGAGGCGATCGCGCCCAGCAGATACGTGGACGTGCCCAGCAGCGCCGACGCGGAGCCGGCCGCGTCGCGGGAGCGCATCAGGGCCTGGGCGTTGGTGTTGGGCATGGCCAGGCCCATGGCCGACATCAGGACGAAGAGGCCGGCCGCGACCGGCACCAGCCCGGGCTCGCCCAGGGCTCCGGAGGTCAGCACCACCAGCGCCACCGCCGCGGCGGTGATCACGGCCAGGCCCCAGCCGAGGGCCTTGTCGAGGCTGAAGCGGCCGATCAGGACCTTGCCGTTGATCTGGCCGACGATGACCAGGCCGATGGAGTTGAGGCCGAACAGCAGGCTGAAGGTCTGCGGCGAGGCCCCGTAGATGTCCTGGATGACGAAGGGCGAGGCCGATATGTAGGCGAACAGCGCGGCGAACGCGAAGCCGCCGGAGAGCATGTAGCCGGTGAAGACCCGGTCCGCGAGCAGACCGCGCATCGCGCCCAGCGCCTCCCCGAGGCCGCCGGCCTTGCGCCGCTCGGGCGGCAGCGTCTCGTGCAGGCAGAACCGGACGAGGAGCGCGAGGACGACGCCGATCACGGTGAGCACGACGAAGACCCCGCGCCAGTCGGTCATCCGCAGCAGCTGGCCGCCGACGAGCGGGGCGACGACGGGGGCCACGCCGGAGATCAGCATCAGCGTGGAGAAGAAGCGGGCCATCGCCACACCGTCGTAGAGGTCGCGCACCACGGCGCGGGCGATGACGATGCCGGCCGCCCCGGCCAGGCCCTGGAGCAGCCGGAAGGCGATGAGCAGCCCGGTGGTGGGGGGCCAGCGCGCACAGCGCGGTGGCGACGATGTAGACCAGCATGCCGACGAGCAGCGGACGGCGGCGTCCCCACTTGTCGCTCATCGGTCCCACGACGAGCTGGCCCAGCGCCATGCCCATGAGGCAGGCGGTGAGGGTGAGCTGCACGGTCGCGGCGGAGCTGCCGAGCGAGTCCGTCACCTCGGGCAGCGCCGGGAGGTACATGTCCATCGACAGCGGCGCCATCGCGGTCAGGCCGCCGAGGGTGAGCGTGAGGAACAGGGCGGCGCGACGCCCCGGACTCGGGGGTTCCGGGGCGTGCCGGACGGCGGTGCCGTGCGGGGCGGGGGGTGTGGTCGGGGAGGTCGTGGGGACGGACTCCTTCATGCATCACTCCATGGTTAGTACAACTATCTACTAATGGTGGCATGCGCGGGGCGGTGCTCGCGGCCGACGGGCGCACATGGCCGGATTCATGCGCCCCCTAGTGCGCCTCATACGCCTCCCTGAATGGCCGATTCCGGGAGTAGCGTCCCCGTCACGCTCAAGCCCGGGGCACATGCCGGGGCGACACCGAGGGGGACGGCCATGAGCGCAGGGGAACCACCCGATCCGTCGGTCCCGCACGGCACCCGCTTCTGGCCTCGCGTGTGGCTGTACTGGGCGACCGGCGGGGTGGCCCTGGTGCTGGGGGCGGTCCTGCCGGTGCTGCTGCAGGACGGCTCCTCCGGGAACAAGTCCGACCCCCCTGTCCCGCCCCCCACCTCGTCGAGCCCGCCGGGCCCCGGACCGTCGACTTCCGGCCCGCCGTCGCCCACGCCGCCTCCGCCCACCACGCCCTCACCGGCCTCACCGACCCCGTCGACCCTCCGCATCGCGGCCAGCGTCGTGAGCGTGCTCTCCCAGGGCGCGGTGAGCCCGGGCGTCACCCGAATACAGGTGAACGTGACGTTCACCGGTCTCAAGGGGCGGACCGCCTACATCAAGTGGCACACGTACAACGACGCCACGAAACAGACCATCGGTCTCGACTACACCGTCCGCTCCCCCGCGCTGGGCTGGGACGTCACCAACTGGCACCCGACGTTCTCGGTCGTCAACCCCACCGTCCACTGGCAGCTCCAGGTGACGGCCTTCGGGCCCGACGGCGCCCAGCTCGCGACCAATCACTCCAACTTCACGTTCTCGTCCTGAACCCGGCACCCGCTCCTGGAAATCCGTTCGAACCGACTGCAACCGCCGTCGCGCTTTTCACGTGTTCCTCAATGAAGCCCCCACAACGGGCCCTCAAGGGAGGATCACTGATGAACCGCGCATACCGCCTCGCCATATCCGGTGTTCTGACGGCCGGCCTCGTCGCCGGCGGCGCCGCCACCGCCTTCGCCGCGGCCCCGGCTCCCGCCGCCGCCCACAAGGCCGTTGCCGCCGCCAAGCCCGCGCCCAAGCCCGCCCTCACCGCCCAGGCGAGCGCCCAGGCCGTCAAGGCGTGGCAGGAGTTCCGCGTGACCGGCAAGGCCACCGCGATCAAGCCGGGCACCACGGTCACCCTCCAGCAGCAGAAGGGCACCAAGTGGACCGCCCTCCCGGCGAAGGTCACCGTGAACAAGAACTCCACGTACTCGATGCGCGTCAAGCTCGGCATCAAGGGCAAGAACACCCTCCGCGTGGCGGGCGGCGGCGCGGTGTCCGCCCCGTTCGTCGTCACCGTCCGCTGATCCGGCTCCTCCCCGGCCCTGCAACAGCACTGCGGGCCGGGGAGGTTGGGATCATCCCCGTTCGCCGCCGACCCGTACCACCACCGCCCCCAGCCGCCCCTCCTCCACCCGGCGGTGCGCCTCGGCGATCGACTCCAGCCCGTCGAGGACCCGGTCGACCTCCGGGGACAGCGCCCCCGAGCGCAGACCCGCGTCGACGAAGGCCACCGCCCGTCGCAGCCGCTCCGCGTCCTCCAGTACGGCCGCCGGCCCGAACTCCAGGACGTTGAGCGGCCATTGCGCGGACCACGGTTCGGCCGGGCCCCGGACGACGAGCGTCCCGCCCCGGGCCACCGCGCCCGCCAGCCGCGCCGGCCCCGGCCCGCCGCCCTCCGTGTCGAGCACCAGCCGGACGCCCCGTCCGCCGGTCAACTCCCTGACGCGCTCGACGAGATCACCCTCGTCCAGGGCGATCGCGTGCGCGGCGCCCGACCGCAGCAACCGCTCCTTCCGCGCCCCGGACGCCGTGACCGCGATCGGGTCGGCGCCGGCGAGGCGGGCCGTCCGGACGACCGCCATCCCCGTCCCGCCGGACGCGGCCGTGATCAGCACCGGCTCCCCCGGCCGCAGCGGGCCGGTCCGGTCCAGCACGTCGTACGCCGTGAGGTACGGCAGCCACGCCGCGACGCCGGTGACCGCGTCCACCCCGCCGGGCCTGCGGAACACCGCGTGCGCCGGGACGGTGACGCACTCCGCGTGGACGCCGCGCGCCGAAAGGTCCCCGGTCGCCAGGAGGTTCACCGCGTCCCCCGCGGCGCACTCCGTCACATCCGGCCCCACGGCCACCACAACTCCCGCAGCCTCCGCGCCGATCCGGGAGCCGGGCAGCACGGGCGGGCACGGAGACCGGCCGGCCCGGAAGAGCACGTCGGCCCGGCCCACGCCCAGGGCCTCCACGCGCACCCGGACCTCCCCCGCCCTCGGCCCCGGCCCGGCGACGTCGGATTCCGCGAGCCGCAGCACCTCCGGCCCGCCGGTCCCGTCGAACAGCACCGTCCTGGCCCCCATCGCCACCCCCTGGCTCGGCCGTCACCTGACTCCGCACACTTGTCCGTGCGTCGGCCGGGTGTCAACGGGCGGATTCCGGCGCTCCGTCCGGTACTTCCTCCGGCGCCCCGTCGGGGCGGGCCGCCTGCCGCCTCGTGATCACGAGCCCCAGCAGCGCGGTGACCACCCCGCCCGCCGCGAGGATCCACCAGGCGGGCCGCACGGCCGAGGCGAAGGCGGCCGCGTCGGTCAACGGGGCGCCGTGCAGACCGGCGTTGAGGATCGCGCCGAGGACGGCGACGCCCATCGCGAAGGACGACCGGCCGAAGGTCGTGATCATTCCGGAGGCGAGCCCGGCCCGGTCCGCCGGCACCCCCGAGACGCCCGCGCTGATGAACAGCGGGGTCGACAGGCCGACGCCGATCCCGAAGAGGGCGTACTCCACGGCGATCAGGGCCCGCGAGGAGTCACCGGTGAAGAGCGCGACCAGCGCCCCGCTCACCGCGAGCGCGATCCCCGCGCCGACCAGCAACGGCCGCCTGCCGTACCGCTGGGCCAGCCGGCCCGCGCACACCGAGGAGACCGCGAGGGCGCCCGCGGGCACCAGCATCCACAGACCCGCCTCCGAGGCGGACATCCGCAACGGCTTCTGCAGATAGATCGCGGTGAGGAAGAAGAACCCCCCGAACGTCCCGAAGACGGCCGTCGCCGCGGCGACCGCGCCGCCGAACCTCGGGTCGCGGAAGAGCCCCAGCTCGATCAGCGGTTCCCTGCGACGGCGCTCGTAGGCGAGCAGCGCGGCGAGCGACGCGACGACGACGGCGAAGCAGGCGATCACGACCGGCGCCGTCCAGCCGGCCTGCGGCGCCTCGATCACTCCATAGGCCAGCGGCCCCAGCAGGGTGATCACCAGCAGCTGCCCCAGCGGGTCCGGGCGGCGCGGCCGCTCGGCCTTCGACTCCGGGACGGCGCGCAGCGCGACCAGGGACGCGACGATCCCGAAGGGGACGTTCAGCCAGAACACCGCCCGCCAGCCGACGGCGTCCACGAGCACCCCGCCGACCACCGGCCCGATGGCCAGCCCGAGGCCGTAGCCCGCCAGCCACAGGCCCATGGCCCGGACCCGCTCGCGTTCCACGGGGAAGGTGTTGGCGACGATCGCCATGGAGACGGGGCCCAGCCCCGCCGCCCCGACGCCCTGGAGGATCCGGAACCCGATCAGCACGGGCAGTGACGGTGAGAGCGCGCACAGCACCGAGGCGACGGTGAAGATCGCGACGGCCGCCATCAGCACCCGTTTGCGCCCGATCCGGTCGCCGGTCGACCCGGCGTAGAGCATCAGCGTGGCCGTCGCCAGGCTGTAGGAGGCCACGGCCCACTGCATCCCGGCGACGGAGGCGTGCAGATCCCGCTCCATGGCGGGCAGGGCGACGTTCAGCGCGGTGACGTCGATGCCGACCATGACGATGGCGGCCGAGCAGACCGCGAGAACGAGGTTGCGCCGGTGGGGGGTGAGCGCGGGCACGACGGGCGTCCTTTCCTGCGGGGTCTTCTCCTTCGACCCTCCGCCCGTGCGGGCCCGCCCGCCATCGGGCGTCCGGAGGACCGCCGGGACGCCGCCTATCCCCCGATCGACGGACCCGATCCGCGCCGCGCCCCCTCCCCGCACAGCGCCACCGACCCCGCCCCCGCGACCCGGTGCCGGCCGGCTTCGGCAACGAGGTGGCTCAAGCGGCAGCTCAAGCGGCCTGGAGCTGCGCTGCCCGCTCGTTGAAGTCCGCGACCAGCGGATGCCTGCCGAACGGAACCATCCGGCGCTGCACGCCCCGTACGGCTTCCACGCAGCGCGACGACTTGACCCGGCGGGCCAGGTCCAGCGCGCGGACCCCGGCCGCGTGCGCGGATTCCAGGTCGCGGCGCTGCAGGTGCGCGACGGCGAGCGTCGCCTGGGACATGGCGCCGCGCCGGGCACGGTTCTGCTTGCGCGCGTGGGTGATCGAGCGGCGCGCGTGCTCCTCCGCATGCCCGGGACGGCCCAAGTCCCGGAAGGTGTTGGCCCATTCGCCGCCCAGATATGCGGGATCGATGAACTTCGCCCACTCCGGCTCGCGTTCCGGCACCACTGCGTCGTACACGCGCTCCGCCTCGTTGACCGCGTGACCGGCGGCCTTCCCATCCCCGAGCACCGCGAGCGCGCGGGCCTCCAGCGTCCACAGGTCCGCGAGACAGGCCGGCGCATGTGTCCGCGCGAGCCCCTGCCGGCCGGCCTGGGCGAGCCGCCGCCCCTCGGCCGGGTGACCGAGCAGCGTGGCCTGGTCGGCCATGCCCGCGAGGACGTGCGCCCCGAGGGCCGCGTCCTTCGACTCCTCGGCCAGGCGCAGGGCCTGGGTCAGGTACCGCTGTGCGGTGCCGTGCTCGCCGTTGTCGAAGGCCATCCAGCCGAGCAGGTACGTCTGTTCGGCCGCGGCCTCGCACAGCGCCCGGCGGACGTCGTCGGTGTACGTACGCCGGAGCAGCGGGTAGACGTGCTCGTTCATGTACGCGGCCAGGGCGAGCCGGCCGGAGCCGCCGCCTTGGAAGATGTCCATCTCCTGGAAGGCCCCGAACATGTTGCGGACGGCGGTGACGTCCTCGAGGCACACCCGGCGCCCGGCCTTCGGCGCCCCGTCGAGGGTGTTGAGCAGCCAGTCCCGCGACGGACCGACCACGGCGGCCACGGCGAAGGGTGCCCCTGCCAGGAATGCTCGGCACACTATCCACGTCTGTCTAACCCACTCTGCTAGCGGACTCGACCGTCATGGCCCACGACGGGCTGTAGACAGCGCCCGGTCGATGTCCGGCCGGCCTACGCACAAGCCGAGGTCGTACGTCGTGAGCGCGATACCCGAAGGCGCGCGAGAAGTAGGTCCGCCAGGATCGCCGGAACCGCGTGCCTCGGGGCTCTCCCCGCAGCCACCGCCGGACGCGGACGCGTCGGACGAGACGTGGGGCTGCCCCCACTCGACGGCAGCGACCGGACGGCGGTGCGAGTTCCCCCCGGCTCCAGCCCGAACGGCCGCGACCATTCGGCGAGCTTCGCGTTCGAATCCTTCACCACTGCCACCCAGGTGTTCGACAGGTCGGGCGGATTCACCACGGTTCACCACCCTCTTCGAAGCTACCCGCTACGGGGCCCGGCAGTTGGCTGTTGCGTGACATGCACGACGACCCGGCAGCGAGAAGGGACCCCTCGCATGAACAGCGCACGCCGCCCGGACACCCGGACCGACGCGCCCCGCCCATGATGACCGGCGAAACCGCCCCTCTCGACCTGGTGCACACATCCGCGCACGCGGCCGACGCGTACGCGCGGATCCTCGACCGCGACGCGCGCTTCTCGCGGACTGCCTCGACGAGTGAGCATCAGGCGGCTACTCCTGCAGCACCAGCCGCCCCAGCAGCGACACCCTCAGCCCGAACCGGTCCGCGTGGACCAGCCGTTGGCCCACCGGCACCCCCGCTCCCCGACCGTCGCCGTCGCGGGGTCCGTCGCGTAGAGCTCGTACTCCTCGACCAGGAGGCGGTACTCGGACAGCGGGAGCAGCTGCGGCGCCGGGGGGACCAGGTCGCCGGACCAGGTGAAGGACTGGGCCGTGGGGACGCAGGTGAGTTCCAGGACGGTGCCGGTGCCGGCCCAGTCGAGGTCGCCGCCGCCCGCCGCGCGGCGTTCGACCGTGGCGAGGACGCGGCGGCGCTCGCGGCCATGGCGGCCCGGCCCGTGCCGGCGCGGGCGCCGAGGGCGTTGGAGGAGACCGGGCCGCTCAGTTCGAGGCGGACCCGCGCCGGTCGCCGTCATCGTGGCCGTGATCGTGCGGTCGGGGAGGGGCTGGAGGAAGTCGGCGGTGGTGATCTTGGAGAGGTGGAGGGGGGCGACGGAGTACGGGCTGGTAGCGGGCCAGGGCCAGGCGGACGTACGGAAGTAGGCCGGGTCCGGCAGGGCGATGTCGATGTCGCAGACCCCACAGGCGGAGTTCGGGGTCGAAGGCCGGGGCGAAGGCGGGCGATCGAAGCGGTGGCCGGAGCGCCGTTCACCGGTTCGGCGAGGGCGATCCCCGTGGCCGTCCGCGCCGCGTTCGGGAAGTTCGCCGGCGTCAGGGCCGGCAGGGGCGTCGCGTCCGTCCAGACCGGGTCCGTGGCGCAGCGGGTCGTCAGCTCGTCGGGGAGGCCGAGCCCAGGACCACGGCGAGGAGTTCGTCGTCGCCGGAGGAGAACCAGGGGCGGCGGAGGTGGACGCGGAAGCCGGCGTGCCGGCGGGTGCGGGTGACCCGGTGCTGGGCGTGGTCGACGGCGCTCTCCCAGCGGACCGTGGGGACGAGGTGGCTGACGTCGGGCGGTTCGGGGCGGCGGGAGGCGGGGACGGCCAGGGGCCGGAGGCGGGGCCGGTGCGCGTGATCAGCTCCGGGCGTTCGGTGATCGCCGGGTGGAAGTATTCGCGGAAGCGCGTGGTCGCGACGGGGGGTGTACGTGACGTTGCGGTGCCGCGTGTCGCGGAACTCGTGGCGGATGCCGAAGAGGGAGCGGTCGTCGTCGAAGGGGCGGAGTTCGAGGTCGCCGACGCGGTCGTGGGCGTCGACGCGGCGCGGCGCGTCCTCCGCGACGTCGTCGGTCCATTCGCTCCACGTCGCGTCGATGTCGATCCGGCCGGTGCTGCGGGCATGGGAGCGGACCCGTCCGATGAGGGGGGTGGAGGTCCTGCCTTCCTCGCGGGGGAAGGTGAGGGGCCCCAACTCGGGCGCGGCCAGCGGCTTTTCCACGGCGTGGACGAGGGTGAGCTCCACCCAGGGGGTGATCATCCAGTTCTCGCCGTCGGCCGCCGCGGCCGTCAGTTCGTCCTTCTTGCCCTGC
Source organism: Streptomyces thioluteus (assembly GCF_039535865.1). Taxonomy (NCBI): domain Bacteria; kingdom Bacillati; phylum Actinomycetota; class Actinomycetes; order Kitasatosporales; family Streptomycetaceae; genus Streptomyces; species Streptomyces thioluteus. The sequence goes on along the minus strand of NZ_BAAAXZ010000104.1, from coordinate 5,243 downwards.
GGCAGCGCCGACCAGACGGCGGAGTCGGCCAACAGGCGCCACATGCCGAAGAGTTCGAGGTCGGTCGCCGTCGAGGCGACAGCTCATCCGGACGGTGGCGACCGTCGCCTTGGGCAGCCGGACGGTGAGTTCGCGCTCCAGGAGGCCGCTCCAGACCGGCGGCCCGTCCCCCTCGACGATCTTCAGCCGCAGCGGCTTCGCCTGCGGCCAGGGCCCGGGGAAGTCGTAGGTCTCGTTGAGGCCCACCCCCGGCAGCCCGCGCAGGGACAACCCCTCCGGCGGGGACGTCCGGCAGGTAGGGCAGCAGCAGTTGGGCGGCGTCGTGGACGACGTACTCGCCCGGCTTGAGGCCGGCGCCGCGCGCCACGGGCAGTCCGGTCAGCGCCTCGGTGTCGTGCGGTCGTGCTTGGCGACGTGGATCTCGCCGAAGAACTTCAGGTCGCGGGTGATGGACGGGTTCTCCGGAGGCTGACGACGGTGTCGAGGTAACTGCCCGCCTCGCGGCCCGCGTCCAGGGCCCAGCGCCGCCGGACGGACAGCGGGGACCGAGGGGCCGAAGACCTCGTCGTACGCCCCGTGCCGTTCGGCCGTCTGCAGCGGCGACTTGGGCGGGCCGACGTGCCGCTCGTCGAATCCGCGGTTAGCGCCGGTCGAGGTGATCGACGGGCGTGTCCGCCGCGTGGTCGGGGACCTGGGTGTTTGCGCAGGGCCGCCCAGGCGCCGGCCGGCATGGGCACCCCGTCGTCGTCCACCGTGCTGCGGATGACCAGCCGGGCCTCGGACTCGCCCTCCAGGAACGGCCACCGGGGCACGACCACCGGCGGGGGGACGGGCTCCCAGCGCCGGTGGGCGACGGGGGCGGACGCCGCGTCCCCGAGGGCCTCCGCGTCGAGTCCCGGCCCGTTGCCCGCGAGGTCGCACAGCCGGGCGCGCAGCCGGTAGGTGTGCCCGTAGCGCAGGGCGGGCAGCGAGCCGGGCTGCGGGCGGAAGGTGGCGTCGAGCGGGAAGCGCGGGTCGGGCGTGGACGCGGGCACGGCGGGCCGGTCGTCGGGGCCGAGGGTGCGGCCGGGCGGCGGGGCGGCCAGGCACCAGCCGTGCCAGCCGAAGAGGGCCTGGTGGGCGTAGAGCTGGTCCGCCGCGTCGTGGCTGACGGCGGCGGCCTTGACGTGCCCCTCGTCGGGGGCGACGGCCAGCGGCAGGGGCGGCTGCCCGGCGCGCCGGATCGCGTACGTGCCGGTGCGCGCGCACAGCGGGCGCCAGACGGCGACCGTCCCGGTCGCCGGGTCGACGCGGCCGACGTCCACCCGGTAGCCGCGGACCAGGTGCGAGGCGTCGAGGACGGCCGCGGGGACCGCCTCCCCCGCCGGGCCGACGCCGGCCGCGTTCCGGGCGTCGGCCTCCATCCGGTCGGCGAGTTCCACGTCCCGGCCGTCCTGGAGCACGGTGAGGCCGGCGCCGTGCAGCGCGGGCGGCGCGGTGGTGTCGGGGGCGGTGGAGGCGCGGGGGTCGGTGAGCGCGGCCGAGCGCCTGGCCGACGATCCGGGAGAACTCGACATACGTGAGAGCCGCGCCGTCCAGGTCCCAGGTCGGTGACGAGCGTCCCGGGGCCGCCGAGGCGCAGCATGCGCCGCCCGTACGGGCCGTCGTCGGGGGCGTACGGCTCGAAAGCGGGCGCCGGTTCCGGGGACGTAGCGGAGGTCCGTCCAGGGGCGCAGGCTCTCGTCCTCGTTCAACCGCCCCTGCGGGTCGGCGAAGTGGACGCGGGCCAGCCACCGGTCGGCGAGGTCCGGGGGCGGACCGCGACCAGGTCCAGGGCCAGGCCGAAGCGGCGCAGCAGCTCCGGGTAGTCGGCGAGGAGGGCGCAGGCGGTGTGGAAGTCGAAGTCGGGGCGCGCGGGGCGGGGGCTGGTCCGCCGGGACCGCGGGCCGGTCGTAGAAGCGGTACGCCTCGGCGAAGTTGTGGACGGCGGCCTTGGCGCGGTAGGCGTCGCCGGAGCGGTCGATGGTGCGGGGGGCGGTACGGGTTCGGGGATGATGCGGCCGGGGCGCCGGCAGACGGTGAACCGAACAGCCCGTCGAGCGCGGGGTACGTGCCGGCGACGGCGCGCGCGAAGTCCAGTACGGGGGTGGTGAGGGGGGAGTGAGGAGGTCGTCGAGCGTGGGGTGGTCCCAGCTCGGCGGGGGCTCGGCGGCCGCGGTTGTTCCGGTGGTGCCCTCGCCGCCGCCCGGCGGGAAGGCGCGGCGCTGCGCGGTGGCGGTCGCGGCGGTCTCGTAAAGAGTGACGGCCCGGTCGTGCACGTCCCGGCCGGGGTACGAGCGCAGGACGGGCGGCTGGGCGTCGGCGGTCAACAGGGGCCCGCCGGGCGGGTGGACGGGGGTGGAGAGCGGGAAGAGCCGTGGCCACAGCGCGCTGTCGGCGGGCGGGAAGCGGCCCTGCCGCGGGGCGGCCGGCACGAGGACGCCGGTGCCGCCGGCGCCGGGCGCGCGGAACTCCACCCGCAGCGCGGCGGCGTACCCGGCGAGGGTGGCGGGCCAGTCGTGGAAGCCCGCGAAGCCGTCGAGGGTGGCGGCCCCGGTCAGGCGCGGGCTGACGAGGACGGTGAGCCGGAGCCCGCCGTCGGGGGCCGTGCCGTCGGGCAGGACGGTCCACCGGATCTGTTCGGGCACGGTCGGCTCACCTCACGCTCGCGAAGGCGGTGCAGTATTCGTCCACCGGGTCGCGCCGCAGACCCGTCACGGGGTCCGGGTAGGGCGCCATCATCTCGGCGAACGTGGGCGGCCGGACGGGCTCGGGGGAGCCGGCGGCCAGCGGCTGCGGCGGCGGGCCGGACCCGGCGAACCGCTTCTCGCACTCCAGGGTCACCGACTGCGACCAGAAGCCGATGTGCACGCTGATGGTGATGCGCGCCCTGCCGTACACGGTGCCGCCGGCCGATTCGTAACTCAGGTCGAGGCAGAGCTCGATGGAGGCGGAGACGATGCCGAGGACGTCCACCTCGCCGCGGGCGCGGAAGTAGCCGGTGATCCGGCACTCCCCGGTGTCCGCCTCCAGCCGGAAGTAGATGCCGGCCATCACGGAGACGCTGCCGGAGGCGACGCCGAAGTCCAGGGACACCGCGGCCCCGAACTCCAGGGCGGCCTCCAGGACGGCGACGTTCCTGGGCGTGAGGACGATGCCGAAGAACCCGCCGCCGCCGAGCATCGACACGGTGAGCCGGAAGGGCGCCCTGCCGGGTGCAGAAGGAGAAGCCGATCTCCAGCGGGCGGCCGACGAAGGGCAGGTCGAGGTAGGCGTCGAGGCGGATGTTCTCCAGGCTGAACACGCCGACGGCGAGGTTGGGCAGCGGCAGTCCGTAGCGGGCGGTGATGCCGGAGGGCGTGACCTCGATGCCGGGCGGGTCGCTGAACCCGTCCACGGGGGATGAGCTGCCGCAGCGTCTCGACGAAGGAGAGCGGGCCGGTGAAGCGGACGCCCGTGGAAACCCGACGTCGATCTCCGGTTTCCGACCGGCGCGTTGGACGAGGCGGACGTGGTCGAAGGTGAGGTGCATCGCCGGGAACCCCGGCACCGAGGACGAGGTCGAACTTCTCCAGCGAGCAGCTGATGTCGGCGCCGGAGGGCACGTCGGGCCGGAGCGAGCCGTGGAGGTCGGCGACGAGGGAGAGGCGACCGCCCTGCGGGCCGGGACGAAGACGGGGTCGTCCGCGGGCCATCGGGTGAGGACCGGGTTCCATTCGAGGCGGGTGTTGACCGTCTCCGGCAGCTTGAAGCCCTGGGCGGCCTTCTGGAGGGCGTCGCGGAGGGAGAGGACCTGTCCGGCGGCGGCGGTCCAGGTGTCGGCCTGCTGCGGATCCGGGTGAGGAGCGTACGGATGCCCGGATCGGCGTTCGCCGGAAGGGAGTCGACCAGGTCGGTGAGGGCGGTGGTGAAGGCGGCGAGGGCGGTGTCGAGATCCTGGAGGGTGACGGGCGGGGCGGCGGCCGTGAGGTGCTGGCCGAGGAAGGCCGCGATCAGCTCGGCGAAGCGCCCGGCGGCATCGCGCACCCGCGCGGCCGCGGGCGGCAGGACCGGTGCCGCGTTGCCCACCAGGTCGCGGACGCGGCGCAGGTCGGAGAGGAAGCCGGTGACGGCGCTGACGGTCTCGGTGAGGAAGTTCGGGACGTGCAGCGGCGGGAGCGGGGACGTCCGGCGCGAGCTTCTCGACGATGTCGGCGAGGGAGAGGACGCCGAGGAAGTTGGCTGTCGAGGAGGCCGAGGACGTCGAGGGGTGGAAGAAGTCGGCGGGGTCGAACTGCCCGTTCGCGATCTTCTCCACCGCCGCCGCCCCGGCCGCGGCCCCGGCCACCGGCCCGGAGATCCGGGACAGGCCCGCCACATCGAAGCTCGGCGCGACGAGCCCGCCGGAACGGTCGCGCCGGCTCTGGAAGTCCATGACGGAGGCCCTGGGCCCCGGCGGGCAGGACGCTGAGGAAGACCTCGCCCGGGTTGCCCGTCCGGGCCCCCGACGTCGCCTTCTCGAACCCGGACAGGGCGTAGCGCCGGGCGTAGGAGACGGGCACGGCCGCGGCGTTGCCGGTGAGCCCGGCGACGGCGGGCAGCGCGGCGTTGGCCCAGCTGAGACTGGGGGGATGAAGTGCGCCTCGCCGCCCGGGTCCGGGACGGCCAGGGCGGGCGGTGCGGGCGGCGCCCCAGATCAGATGGACGGCGTCGACGCTGGTGTCGCCGGGCTTGTCGGGGGTGCGAGGGCGACGGACTGGCCGAGGAGTTCGGCGCTGGTGAGCACCGGGGGCTCGGCGGCGACGGCCGCCTCGGCCGGGTCGGCGGGGTGGAGCGGGCGTTGTACTCGGCGAGGATCGCGGCGAGTCGGCCGCCCGTGCTCAGATGCTCGGGGACGAACTGGAGCGGGGTGCGGAACTCGATCGGTCCGCCCCTCGTGGTCCAACCGCCGTGACCTTGAAGCGGAACGGGTCCTCGGTGTGCGTCGCGGGGAAGAAGGGGGCGAGGCGGGCGGGTCGGGGTGTTGACGAGATCGGGGGTACAGGGTGTCGAAGCCGTACGCGGGTGAAGGGGATACAGCAGGTTGGCGAGCGTGGTCGGCCGGACCGCTCCCCGTAGGGAGTCGGCGCGTCGGGTCGTACGTACGCAGCGGCTGGCGCACGACCACGAAGACGCGCGGAAGAGGTAGGCCGCACGCGGGTCGGTGAACTTCCGCTCCACGACGGTGACGACGCCGCCGGTGCCCG
>NZ_BAAAXZ010000103.1:0-45166 GCF_039535865.1 Streptomyces thioluteus | reverse complement strand
GAGTGCCGCTCCGCCCGGGCGCTGGTCAGGCCCGCGATGTCGAAGAAGGCGCTGTGCACGACCCAATCGCGAGCCTCGGCGTGCCGACGCAGGCGGTCCAACACCATGTTGGGGCTACTGCCGCCATCGTGGATCAGGGCGTACAACACGACCTGCATCCGGTCGGGGTACCCGCTGGACGCATTCACGATGTTGCGACGACGAGCCGTGTAGGGCGACTGATTCATACGGCACACCATGCCCCGCCCTGGAGGGAGCTGGAAGAAACCAGGTGTACGACTCGGTGAAGTCGCCATCAGTCAACTCGTATGCTATGGGCGACCGTTGATCAATGAAACAAGCGGACTCGTACGCCGTGTACGAGTCCGCTTGCCGTCGATGACCTGCCCTCTACAGGGCGGTCCTGCTCGTTGCCGGAGCGAAGCCGGAATCCACACCGGGGCGTACACCGATCAGCGCCGACACCCGGCGGACTCTTGCCGTCGAAGCCCGTCCGACTTTTTGGACGATCACACCGGGCAGGGCCTGGTGCCGCGCCCACACCGGGGCCTCCACCAGCGCCTTCTCCAAGGTGTCGAGGGAGGCGTCCCACAGCCGTGCATCGGCCTGGGCCATGGCCTTGTCCATCGCGTAGCGGTTGCGGGCGGCTTCGGTAAGGGCGCTCAACCTATCCTCCGGGATGCCCCTGATCAGGTCCAGGGCCTTCCCCGTCTGTCCAAGGGCCACCGCGATCCCCACGGCCTGGGTGTCCGCTGTCATCGGCCCGAAAAGGGTCCCGCGTGCCCGGTGTTCGCCCCCCATGCGCGCGCCTGTTGCGTTCGACTGCGAGAGGTAGCTCTTGACCAGGTCCTTGTCTCCCCTGCGACTTGCCACGACCGCCGCGAAGTTGATGTGGGACCCGTAGACGGTGAGTTGTTCCATCGTCGCGCGGGAGAACCTCGGCTCGATATCCACTGCGGCCTTCTCCGCCAGCGAGAGGGCGTCGCCCAGTCGGGCGTCGCGGAGGTACACCCATGCCCGCCCGGAGGCGACGAGGGCCGGTTGCAACTCGTCGCCGGACCGGTCCGCCGCGGTTTGAGCGTGGCCGATCGCCGAGTAGGCCAGATCCCGCGCCCCCATGAGATTGGCGACGTACGCCGCCAATCGGTAAGCGTCGGCCATGAGTCCCCAGGCGCAGCTCTGTCCCCCCACGGGTTGCTCGCGCAGGTAGGCGGCGGCCTGCGGAAGGATTGGCACCACCAGCGCACCGGCCTCGGTGTAGTGGCCTTTCCAGTACAGGTTCCAGCACCTGTCGATTCCGTGCCGCACGGCAGCGGCCTCGTCCATGGCGATCGAGTCCGGAAGCAGGCCGGCCGCGGTGTCGTGCACGGTCTGCGAGAGGGTTCGCATCATCGTGCGGTCGGACTGGGCCATTGCCCGGCGGGGAGCCTGCTGGCCGACCATGACGGAGGTGTCCACGCCGAGCGCGTTCGCGATCTTCATCAGGGTGTTGAGGGACAGCTGCTTGTCCTGTTCGGCCTTCTGGATCGTGACGACGGACAGGCCCGTCATCTCCGCCAAGGCGGCCTGAGTGACGTCCTTGCCGCGAAGGATCTTGATGCGCTCGCCGTTGGTGTAGTCGCTCCACTGCATGGCTGATCACTCCGTTCCAGGGACTCTCAACCTCGAACGTACCCGCCACCGGGCATCAGGTCCCAGAGATCTGCCGAGGACCGAACTGTAGGGTCTGGTGTAGGGGTTGACGCCCGAGCCGCTGCGGCTGGTGGAGGACATGAGCGAGGTGCTGGGTTCCCCCGTCCCAATATGCAGGGCTCATGGTCATGGTGACCAACCCCGTGGACCTCATGGCCGCCTGTTCGCCGAGGTCTCCGGCTGCTCCGCGTCCACGGAGTCGGCTCGAACACCGACACCGCCCGCCCGGTCGGTCACAGTCGCCCCGAGCGCACCGAGACTGCCGCGACTTCACGTGCGGCTCGGGCCGCCCGGTCGGAGCCGGAACGGCGCCGGGAGTGGCCGGTGCGTGGGCTCCAACTTCCGGTTGCGCGAACGACAGTTCTGTCTTCGGCAAAGGGTTTTCAACAAACTGTTGACGTCCCGTTCGCGAGGGCGTTAGCTGTCCGCAGCTCGGTCGGAGTGCGGCGAGGAGCGCCACGGAGGTTCCCGTGACTGCGAGTTCGGCACCGGGGCTGGCCCGGTTCAACGCGATGGAGGGCGGCGCGGCCCGCGGCGCGCTGCTGGAGATCTGCGCGAGCACCGCCTGGGCCGGCGCGCTCCTGGCGCACCGCCCGTACCCCGACGTACGGACCCTGCTCGGGGCGTCCGACGCGGCGGTCGCGGCCCTGGACGCGGCGGACCTCGCGGAGGCGATGTCCGCACACCCCCCGATCGGCCGCCCGGCCGCCGGGGACGACCGCTCGGCCCGCGAACAGCGCGGCATGGCGGACGCCCCGGACGACCTGCGGGCCGAGATGCTCGGGCTGAACCTCGCCTACCAGGAGAAGTTCGGGCACGTCTTCCTCGTCTGCGCCGCCGGGCTCACCGCGGCCGAGCTGCGCGACGCCGTCCGACGCCGGATCACCAACCCGCCCGGGAAGGAAGGGGGGGATCGCCCGCGCGGAGCTGGCGAAGATCAACCGGCTGCGGCTGGCCGCCCTCGCCGGGGCGGACGCCGCCACCGTCTCCACCCATGTCCTGGACACCGCCGCCGGCCGGCCCGCCGCCGGAGTCCCCGTCGCGCTCGCCGCCCGTACCGGCTCCGGCCCCTGGCGGGAGGTCGGCAGCGCGGTCACGGACGCCGACGGACGCTGCGTCCGGCTGCCGCCGCTCCCGGCGGACGCCACCCACGCACGGCTGCAGTTCGAGACCGAGCCCCACCTGACCCGTGAACCCGCCGGAGGCGCGGCGTTCTTCCCGGAGGTGACGGCCGTCCTCTCCGTCACCCCCGGCGAACATCACCATCTGCCGCTGCTGCTCAGCCCCTTCGGCTACTCCGTCTACCGAGGGAGCTAGCACGGACATGACCACAGAACCCCGCCGGGCGGTGCTCGGCCAGAACCAGTACGGCAAGGCCGAGACCCGCGTCGTCAGGATCAGCCGGAACGGCACCACTCATCACCTCAAGGACCTCAACGTCTCCGTCTCGCTCTCCGGTGACATGGACGACGTCCATCTCACGGGTTCCAACGCCAACGTCCTGACCACCGACGCCACCAAGAACACGGTCTTCGCCTTCGCCAAGGAGCACGGGATCGCGTCCGCCGAGGAGTTCGGCATGCGGCTCGCCCGCCACTTCGTCTCCAGCCAGGAGTCGATCCGCTCGGCGCGGATCCGTGTCGAGGAGTACGCCTGGGACCGGATCGGGGCACCGGACGCCGACGGGGCCCGGCATTCGTTCGTCCGCGCCGGACGGGAGACCCGCACGGCGGAGATCCACCACGACGGCGAGGGGTGGGAGGTCGTCTCCGGGCTGGAGGGGCTCGTGGTGCTCAACTCCACCGACTCCGAGTTCCACGGCTACGTCAAGGACCGCTACACCACGCTGCCCGAGACGCGCGACCGCGTCCTCGCCACCGAGGTCAACGCCCGCTGGCGGTACGCGGGAACGGGCCTCGACTGGGACGCCTCGTACGCCCGCGCCCGCGAGCACCTGCTGCACGCCTTCGCCGCGACGTACTCGTACTCGCTCCAGCAGACGCTCTACGCGATGGGCGCCCGCGTCGTCGAACACCTCCCGGAGGTCGAGGAGATACGCCTCTCCCTCCCCAACAAGCACCACTTCCTCGTCGATCTGGGGCCGTTCGGCCTCAAGAACGACAACGAGGTCTACTACGCGGCCGACCGGCCCTACGGTCTCATCGAGGCAACCGTGCTGCGCGACGGAGCGGAGCAGCGCATACCGGTGCACCCGGCCCGTCCGTGACCCCCACCGTGCCGCCCGGAGGAACCACCGTGACAGCACCGCCCCCGCGCACCGTCATCGAGAACTGCGCCGTCGCCACCGTCGACGCCCACGACACCGAACACCCCTCGGGGCACATCGTCGTCGCGGGCAACAGGATCGAGGCCGTCGGACCCGGCCCCGCGCCGGAGTCGCCGGACGGCGTCGTCCGGCGCGTCGACGGCACCGGCCACCTCGCCACCCCCGGCCTGGTCAACACCCACCACCACTTCTACCAGTGGCTCACCCGCGGACTCGCCCAGAACTCCGGGCTGTTCGACTGGCTCACCGCCCTCTACCCGGTCTGGGCCCGCATCGACGGGCCGATGGTGTACGAGGCGGCCCGCGCCTCCCTCGCCATGATGGCGCGCGGCGGGGTCACCACGGCCATGGACCACCACTACGTCTTCCCGCGCGGCGCCGGGGACCTGCTCGGCGCCGAGATCCGCGCCGCCCGCGAGCTCGGCGTCCGCTTCCACCCCACCCGGGGGTCGATGGACCTCGGCGCGTCCGCCGGCGGGCTGCCGCCGGACTTCGCCGTCGAGACCACCGACGAGGCGCTCGCCGCCACCGAGGCGGCCATCGACGCCCACCACGACCCGTCCGCCGACTCCATGCTGCGCGTCGGCGTCGCGCCCTGCTCCCCGTTCTCCGTCTCCACCGAACTCCTGCGGGAGGCCGCCGTGCTGGCCCGCCGCAAGGGCGTGCGGCTGCACACCCACGGCTCGGAGACGGTCGAGGAGGAGCGCTTCTGCAAGGAGCGGTTCGGCATGGGCCCGACCGACTACCTCGACTCCACCGGCTGGCTCGGCGACGACGTGTGGATGGCCCACTGCATCCACATGAGCGACGCCGACATCGCCGCCTTCGCCCGCACCGGTACGGGCGTCGCCCACTGCCCCTCCTCCAACGCCCGCATCGCGGCCGGCACCGCTCCCGTCCCCGCCCTGCTCGCCGCGGGCGTCCCCGTCGGCCTGGGGGTGGACGGCACGGCCTCCAACGAGACCGGCGAGCTCCACACCGAACTGCGCAACGCCCTCCTCGTCCACCGACTCGCGGGCGGGTCGGGCGCGTTGACGGTACGGCAGTCACTGCGGCTGGGGACGCACGGCGGCGCGCGGGTCCTCGGCCGGGCGGACGACCTCGGCTCGCTGGAGCCGGGCAAGCTCGCCGACCTGGTGCTGTGGCGGCTCGACGGGCTGGGGCACTCCACCATCGCCGACCCGGTGGCCGCCCTCGTCCTCGGCCCGCCCGCGCCCGTCACCCTCTCCCTCGTCAACGGCCGGACGGTCGTCGAGGACGGCCGGCTCGTCACCGCCGACGAGGACGGCATCGCCCGCCGCGCCCGCGACGAGTCCCGGCGCCTCGCCCGGATCGCCGCCGGGGACTGAAGGGGACCGAAGGGGTGTCCGACGGACCGGCACGGATCCGCCGGACGCCGCAGACCGGCCGAGGGGGACGGCCCTCGGCCACGGCGGGGGCCGGGGCGCGGGCCCCGGTCCCGCACCCGTCGTCCTCACGACAGGAGGAACCCCCCTCGTGGCCACAGCCTCCCGACCCGCCGCCGTCCACCCGGTGGACGAACTGCCCCGCCCGGGCAAGCTCCTGGCGACCGGGCTCCAGCACGTCGCCGCCAGCTACGCGGGCGTCGTCGCCCCGCCGCTGGTCATCGGCTCCTCCATCGGGCTCTCCCCGGTGCAGGTCACCTTCCTCGTCGGCGCAGCCCTCTTCACCGCGGGCATCGCCACCCTCCTCCAGACGATCGGCTTCCGGAAGGTCGGCGCCCGGCTGCCGTTCGTCAACGGCGTCTCCTTCGCGGGCGTCGCCCCCGTCCTCGCCGTCGCCGACCAGCAGGCCGACAAGCGCGACGCGCTGCCCGTCGTCTACGGCGCGGTCATGGTCGCCGGGGTGCTCGGCTTCCTCCTCGCCCCGTACTTCGGGCGGCTCGTCCGCTTCTTCCCGCCCGTCGTCAGCGGCACGGTCATCACCCTCATCGGCCTCAGCCTGCTCCCCGTCGCCTTCGGCTGGATCCAGGGCGGCGACCCGAATCGGTCCGCCTCCGGCACCGCTCTGGGGCTGGCCGGGGCCACCCTGGCGATCGTGCTGCTCCTCCGCCGGCTGCTGCGCGGCTTCCCGCGGCAGATCGCGATCCTGCTCGGCCTCGTGGCCGGCACCCTGCTCGCGGTCCCGGCGGGCGCCGTGCACACCGGCGTCACCCGGCACGCGGCCCTCGTCGGCTTCCCCGAGCCCTTCCACTTCGGGGCGCCGCACCTCCAGCTCGCCGCGGTGGTCAGCATGTGCATCCTCATGCTGGTCTGCATGACCGAGAGCACCGCCGACATGCTGGCGCTCGGCGAGATCGTGGAGCGGCCGGCGGACGAGCGGACCATCGCCGGCGGGCTGCGCGCCGACACCCTCGGCAGCGCGCTGAGCCCGCTCTTCAACGGCTTCGCCAACAGCGCCTTCGCGCAGAACATCGGGCTGGTGGCGCTCACCGGGGTCCGCAGCCGCTTCACCGTCGCCGCCTGCGGGCTGATGTTCACCGTCCTCGGCCTGAGCCCGGCCTTCGCGTCGCTGATCGCGCTGGTTCCGCAGCCGGTGCTGGGCGGGGCGGGCCTCGTGCTCTTCGGGACGGTGGCGGCGAGCGGCATCGGGGTGCTCGTCAAGGCCGGGCTCGACCACGGTGACGACCTGCTGATCGCCGCCGTCTCGCTGGGCATGGGCCTGATCCCGGTGGTCTCCCGGAACTTCTACGGCCCGGCCGTCCCCGAGGCCCTGCGCACCGTCCTGAACTCGGGCGTCAGCGCCGGGTGTCTGACCGCCGTCCTGCTCAACCTGGCCTTCCACCACCTCGGCCGGGGGCGGGGCCGGGCGGCCGGGGAGGTGCCGCCGCCCCGCGTGGCGACCGAGGAGAAGCGGGCGATTTAGCGATAATTCGGGGCATTCTCACCGACCGCCTGTGCGGAGAGGGGCCCATCATGGAGCTGGAGCAGCGATCCGAGGAGGGGCGGAAGGGGGAGGGGCGGAAGTTCGTCTTCCCCAGCGCGCTCACCGTCCTGGCCGTCGTGACGATCGCCGTCTGGGCCCTCGCCTTCGTCATCCCCGCCGGCACCTACCGGCGGACCCCCGCCGGCGACCCGGTCCAGGGCACCTACCACCGCGCCGCCGCCCCGGGCGACTTCGTGCACCGCCTCGGCGAACTCTTCCTCGCCCCGGTCAACGGGCTCTACGGGGTGCGGGACGCCGCGACCGGGCAGGTCGCCCCCGACGCGGCGGGCACGCTCTACGGCAGCGCCGGCGTCTTCCTCTTCGTCCTGGCCATCGGCGCGTTCATCACCGTCGTCTTCGCCACCGGCGCCCTCGACCGCGGGATCGAGCGCCTCGCCCACCGGCTGCGCACCCGCGGCGCGCTGCTCATCGCCGGTGTCATGACCGTCTTCTCGCTGCTCGGCACGGTCGAGGGGTTCGCCGAGGAGACGCTCGGCTTCTACGGTCTGCTCGTGCCGCTGATGCTGGCCCTCGGCTACGACCGGATGGTCGCCACCGGCGCGATCATCCTCGGGGCGGGGGTCGGGGTGCTGGCCTCCACGGTCAACCCCTTCGCCACGGGAGTGGCCTCGTCCGCGGCGGGGGTCTCGCTCGGGGACGGGATCGCGCTGCGGTTCGCGATGTGGCTCGTCCTCACCGCGGTGACCATCGGCTACGTCGTCCGGTACGCGCACCGGGTCCGCACCCGTCCCGAGCGTTCCCTCGTCGGATTCCTGCCCGGCGACCGGGAGTTGGCCGCGGCGGCCGAGGAGCCTCCGTCGCTCACCGGCCTCCAGAGGGCCGTGCTCGTCCTGGTCGCCCTGGTCTTCCTCTTCATGATCTTCTCGGTGATCCCCTGGGCGGGGGCTCTCACCGGGCGGGCGGACGCCGCTCCCTACGGCTGGGAACTCGACTGGTCCTTCGCGCAGTTGGCGGCGCTCTTCCTGGTCGCCGCGGTCCTGGTCGGGCTGGTCGCCCGGCTCGGCGAGCAGCGGCTGAGCTCGCTGGTCGTCCAGGGGGCCGGGGACTTCGTCTCCCCGGCGCTGACGATCGTCCTCGCCCGGGGCATCACCGTCATCATGAACAACGCCCGGATCACGGACACCGTGCTCCACGCGGTCGAGAGCGCGGTCGCCGGCACCGCCGCGGCCGCCTTCGCCGTCATGGTCTTCATCGTCAATCTGCCGCTGGCCTTCCTCATCCCCTCCTCGTCCGGCCACGCGACCCTCGCCATGCCGATCCTGGCCCCTCTCGCGGACTTCGCGGGCGTCTCGCGCTCCGTGGTCGTCACCGCCTGGTCCGCGGCGAGCGGCTGGATGAACCTGTGGGTGCCGACGACGGCGGTGGTGGTGGGCGGGGTTTCGCTGGCGAAGGTGGGATACGACCGGTATCTGCGGTTCGTGTGGCCGCTGTTGGCGGTGCTGGCGGTGGTGATCTGCGCGTTCGTGGCATTCGGGGCGATGGCCACGTGATGTGCTCCGCGTGACGGCCTCCGCGCGATGGCGTGAAATCGCCGGTTTGCGGCTGAAGTTGATCTTAGATCAAGAGCATGTCAAGTCGTGGTGCGAGCTGTTGATCGCGGTGGGCCGTCGTGCCACGATGAATGGGCGACGGTGTGCTCGGGCCGTCGAATCTCAGGGGGGAGATGGATTTCGGTGTCAGGGTATTCGGCTCGTTTGAGGTGGTACCCATGAACTCCCGTCTCCATGCGGGCATTTCCCGCGGTGTCTGCCGTGTTGACACTCCCTTGACGGCCCCGGCCTTTTCCCGGGAATTCCGGTACGGAATTCACCGCGCCGTCTGAGCCACCCGTCGCACTTTTCGGCCGGTGACGGAGAGGATCTCCGCCACCGGTCCGGTACGCCGCCGGCCGCGGGCTCACCGAGCCCATGGCCCCGACCCCGCCGTACGGGACATTCGTGCACCCGACGCTCCGCGTTCCCGCCTGCCAGCGAGCGGAGTGCCGGTCACGCCTGCCCCCGACCGGCGGAGCGCTTTGACAACGACTATGTGAAGGTATCGCACACATGAATCTCAAGAAGACCGGTGCGCTCGTCTGCGCCGCCGCCGTGCTGACCCTCGGCGGCGCCTACGGGGCGCAGGCCGCCTCGTCCTCGTCCGCCCCGGCCAAGGTCGCCTCGGCGCCCGCCCAGCACCACGTCAAGTACTCCGACGAGGACATCGTCGGCCTCCTCGTCTTCGGCAAGGGCAAGGCCGCGGACGAGCACCAGGACCTGGCCAGGATGATCCGTTCGCACCGCGGTGCGGACAACGAGAAGGTGACGCTCGCGCAGATCGCGGACTTCACCAAGGAGCTCCGGAAGTCCGACGCGGACTTCCACGACAAGGTGACCGTCGCGGTCCAGATCAACGACCCGTTCCAGGCCAAGGCCGGCATGGAGCGGCTCGGTGACGACATCAAGGCCGTCATCGCCAAGAGCAGGATCACGGCCAAGAACCCGAGCGTCGCCAACGGCAAGATCTGGCACGACGCGAACTTCCTCATCGAGCTCAACGTCGTCGGCGCCATCAACGCCCTGGCCTACGCCAACGTGGCCGGCGCCACCGAGGTGGCCGTCGCCCTCGTCGTCGTCCCCTCGGCGGTGAGCTACGGCTTCGACCTGCAGAAGTCCAACGGTCTGGACGCCGACGCCATGGTGTCCGCGGTGACCGAGTCCCTGTAGCGGTGACGGTTCCGCCGTGCCGCCCCCTCCGGAGGGGGCGGCACGGCGGGCCCCGCGACCACCCCGACCGACAGCTCCCGCACCGCAGAGGGATCGCGCCGCATGGCCAGCACGTCCACCGACAACCAACCGAGAGCCGGGGGAGCCCGGGAAGGGCTCGGTCCGCCAACTCGCCCTGTTCAGCGTCGCCTGCCTCGCCGTCTTCGGCTATCTGGCCACGGCGCTCTTCTACACGCTGCCGACCAACGCGCTGAGCAGCCGCCACTCCAAGGGCGCGCGGACGGTGCTGAACACCGTGACGCCGGAGAACTGGGCGTTCTTCACCCGCAACCCGCAGAACGGGCAGAGCGGCATCTACGCCTACGGGCGGGACGGGTCCGTCCGCAGCCTGCTCGCCACCCCGCAGGGGGATCCCTCCAACCTCTTCGGGCTCTCGCGCACCCAGCGTGCGCAGGGCCCCGAGCTGGGCTTCCTGAACGCCGCCGCCACCACGCACTGGATCCCGTGCGCCGGGTTCCTGGAGCCCTGCATGAAGGAGGCGGCCGCCCGGCCGGCGCAGAAGGTGACCAACAGCAGCCCCGTGGCCACCGTGTGCGGTGACGCCTTCCTCACCGAGGAGAAGACGGTGCCGTGGAGCTTCCGCAACCAAGTCCCCTACACCAAGCGTGTGGTGCACATCGTTCACCTGGACGTGCGATGCCAGTGATGCCCGCAGTGATGCCCGCCGTACAGTCCCTGGCCGACCGGCTCGCCCGGCGCACCGCCCGGCACGACCTGCGCTCGCGCTGGTTCGGCACGGGCCGTACCGTCATGGCCCTCGCGCAGCTGAGCGTGCTGCTGTTCGCGCCGGTCAAATCGTTGCTCATCCCGGTCATCGGGATGGCGGACTACCCGAGTTGCGACCACGTCCGCGCGGCCTCGGCGCTCTGTCTCGGCGGTGACGCCGTGGGCATGGAGCCCCGCCGGTGGCTGCTGATCGTGATCCTGGCGGTGGTGGCCAGCGGTTACCGCCCGCGCTGGACGGCGATTCCGCACGCGTGGGCCACGTACTCGGTGGCCGTGAGCATCGCCGTGCCCGACGGCGGCGAGTCGGTGGGCATGATCATGGCGCTGCTGATGATCCCCGCCGGGCTGGCCGACGACCGCACCTGGCACTGGCAGCGGCCGGAGCGGGACGCCCGTCCCTCGTGGCGGACCCTGTCGTTCGTCGCCTTCCTGGCCATGCGGGTGCAGATCGCGTACCTCTATCTCGACTCCGCCATCGCCAAGTTCGGCGTGGCCGACTGGGCCAACGGGACGGCCGAGTACTACTTCCTGCGCGACAACATGTTCGGCGTCGCCCGGCCCTGGGACTCCTTCTTCCTGTGGCTGTCCAAAAACGCCGTGATCGTGGTCGCCCTGACCTGGGGCGCGCTCGTCATCGAGATCGCCATCGGGGTGTGCCTGCTGGCCTCGGAGCGCTGGCGCAAGGCGGGCATGGTGATGGACATCGTCCTGCACGGCTCGATCATCCTCACCATGGGGCTGTGGAGCTTCGCCCTGGTGATGATCGGCTCCGCGATCGTCTGCGCCTCGCCGGACCGACGGCGTCCGCCGGAGCGGGACACCGGTGACGCCCAAGGGCCCGTCTCCGAAAGCGGAGTTCACTGCGCGGAGTGCGGTGCGGCGGTACGGGCCGTCGCCACCGTCTGACGGACACGAAATTCTGACGGACACGAAATGAGGAAGGCCCGTCCTCCCGACGGGCCTTCCTCGTCACGCGTGCGCCACCGGATCGCCGATGCGGAACCGGCTGTGGTTGAGCGGACCCAGCCGGGCGGTGATGTGCACCCGCCGCACCCCCTGCTCCGCCGTGAATTCCCGGCTGCTCTCGGCCAGCCGGGCGCGGTGCTGTCCCCGGTAACGGAAGTACACGCTGATGCGGTGCGGGCCGGGGGTGACGGGAATTTCCCTGGTGCCCCAGGCGGATGCGTATTCCCGGCCGTCCACTTCGACGACGGGGTGCGTCAGCAGCCGGTGGAACCAGGCGGCGACGGGCGAGGGGCGGACCTTGACCGCGACAACGGCCGTTGTATCCAGCATGGGGTCATGCTAGCAATTCCCGGCGCCAATTCACGGTGTCAGTCGATCAGTTCGTATGCGGGGAGCGTGAGGAATTCCGCGTAGTTCTCGTCGAGCGCTACCTTGAGCAGCAGATCGTGGGCTTCCTGCCAGCGGCCGGCCGCGTACGCCTGCTCGCCCAGCTCCCGTCGCAATTCGGCCAGTTCGCGTGCGGCGAGCTCGCGGACGAGGGCGGAGGTGGCCTTCTCGCCCCCCTCGAAGACGACCCCCGCGTTGACCCACTGCCAGATCTGCGACCGCGAGATCTCCGCCGTCGCCGCGTCCTCCATGAGGTTGAAGATGGCCACGGCGCCGTGCCCGCGCAGCCATGCCTCGATGTAACGGAGGCCGACGCCCACGGCGTTGAGGAGGCCGTCCAAGGTCGGCCGCGCCTCGGTCCCGCCGATCGCGATCAGCTGCGCGGCGGTCACCCGGACGTCCTCGCGGAGGCGGTCCTTCTGGTGCGGCCGGCTGCCGAGGACGGCGTCGAAGGAGGCGCGGGCGACGGGGACGAGGTCGGGGTGGGCGACCCAGGAGCCGTCGAAGCCGTCCGCCGCCTCGCGGTCCTTGTCGGCCCGGACCTTCGCCAGCGCGGCCTCGTTGACGGCGGGATCCCGCCGGGAGGGGATGAAGGCCGCCATGCCGCCGATCGCGTGGGCACCGCGTTTGTGGCAGGTGCGCACCAGGAGTTCGGTGTAGGCGCGCATGAAGGGCACGGTCATCGTGACCGCGTTGCGGTCGGGGAGGACGAACCGCTCGCCCGCGTCACGGAAGTTCTTGATGAGGGAGAAGAGGTAGTCCCAGCGGCCGGCGTTGAGCCCGGAGGCGTGGTCGCGCAGCTCGTGGAGGATCTCCTCCATCTCGTAGGCGGCGGTGATCGTCTCGATGAGGACGGTGGCGCGGACGGTGCCGTGCGGCAGGCCCAGCCGCTCCTGGGCGAAGACGAACACGTCGTTCCACAGCCGCGCTTCGAGGTGCGACTCGGTCTTCGGCAGGTAGAAGAAGGGGCCCTTGCCGGACGCGGCGAGCCGGCGCGCGTTGTGGAAGAAGTAGAGGCCGAAGTCGACCAGGGCGCCGGGCACGGGGCGCCCGCCGGCGGTGAGGTGGCGCTCGTCGAGATGCCAGCCGCGGGGGCGGACGACGACGGTGGCGAGCTCGTGGTCGGGGCGCAGCGCGTACGTCTTGCCCTCGGGGCTGGTGAAGTCGATGCGCCGGGCGAAGGCGTCGATCAGGTTGAGCTGGCCGAGGACGACGTTCTCCCAGGTGGGGGCGGAGGCGTCCTCGAAGTCGGCGAGCCAGACACGGGCCCCGGAGTTGAGGGCGTTGACGGTCATCTTCCGGTCGGTGGGCCCGGTGATCTCGACGCGGCGGTCCTCCAGGGCGGCCGGCGCGGGAGCCACCCGCCAGTCGGGGTCCTCGCGGACGTGGGCCGTTTCGGCGAGGAAGTCCAGCGTGCCGGTCCGCGCGATCTCCGCGCGCCGCTCGGCCCGGCGGGCCAGCAGCGCGTCGCGGCGCGGGGTGAACCGTTCGTGCAGGGCGGCGACGAACTCCAGGGCCGGTGCGGTCAGTACCTCGTCCTGCCGTGCGACGGGGGCACCGAGGACGGTCAGCGGGGACGGCGCTGCTGCGGGCATGGGCTGGTCACTCCTCGTCGGGGACGACGGCGTGGCACGGGGTGCCACACGCGAATGCTCTGCGGAATATAGATTCCTCATCACGGAACATCAATGGGGCGAGGCGGAACATCAAGGGGCCGGGGGAGGTTTCCGGCCGGGCTGCGGCTGCGGCTGCGGCTTTGGTCGCGAACGCGGGCCGAGGAGCGCGAGGTCCGCGGGGGTGTCGATGTCGTCCGGTGCCCCGACGTCCGCGCACTCCACCAGCGTGAGTTCGTCCGCGTGCGCCGCCAGATAGGCCCGGGCGCCCCGGTCCCCGGTGGCCGCCCCGGCCGCGCCCGCCCAGTGCCGGCGGGCCAGCAGCACCGGGTGCCCGCGCCCGCCCCCGTACGCCGCCGCCACCAGCGACGCGCCCGCGCGGTGCGCGGCCAGCACCCGGGCCACCGCCGGGGCGCCCACCCACGGCTGGTCCACCAGCAGCACCACGACGGCGGAGGCCGCGGTGTCCGCGAGGGAGGCCAGTCCGGCGCGCAGCGAGGAGCCCATGCCCTCCGCCCAGCGGGGGTTGTCCACCACGGTGCACGGCACCCGGCCCAGGCGCGCGCGGACCTCCCGCGCGCCCGCCCCCAGCACCACGTGCAGCGGTCCGCAGCCCGCCTCGGCCAGCGCGGCCAGCGCGCGCCTCCGCCAGCGTGCGTCCGCCCTGCTCCAGGAGCGCCTTGGGCCGGCCGCCGAGGCGCCGGCCGCCGCCGGCCGCCAGCAGCAGCCCGGCGACGGGGAGTTCCGCGTCTGTCGCGTTCGTATCCGTCGTCACGGCCATGCCTCATTGCACCGCACGAGCGGGAGCCGTGTGTGCGGTGTGCGCGCGTTCGTCACCCGACCGTGAGGAGGCGGCCCTGAATTTCGCCTTCCGTGTGGCGCGGCGCACGGAAAGTGGCGTTAACTGATCCGGGCGGGCGCGTGGGGCAGGGCGAGCGCGTGGGGCAGGGGGAGAGTCGTGGCGGAAGGCGCCGTAGTGGTGGAACAGGAGCTGACGGGCCGTCCTGGCGAGCGGGATCCGAGAGCGGTCGAGCTGCGCGCGGCGGTGTCCCGGCTGCGCCGCGCCCTCGCCGCGCACCCCGCCCGGTTACCCGACCGGGACGCCGCCGAGGACGAGCTCGCCGCACTCGACGCGATGGCGGGCGCGGGCGAGCCGGAGCTCTCCCGGCTGCGCCGCTCCCTGCTGCTGGTCGCGGGCGCCGTCGGCTCGGTCAGCGCCCTGGCCCCGGCCCTCGGCGACGTACGGGCGGCGGTGGACCGCTTCGGCGGGGACGCCGAGGGGAAGCCGGACCCCGAAGGGCCCGAAGGGACGGCCTGATGGTCAGTGGGATCAGGCCGACGCCGTCGTCGCGAGCGCGGCCGAGAGCTCGGCGGCGATCTCCTTGAGCAGCGGCACGATCCGCTCCGTCGCCTCCTCCGTGACCCGCCCCGCCGGACCCGAGATGGAGATGGCCGCCGCGGTGGGGGAGTCGGGCACCGGGACCGCGAGGCAGCGGACGCCGATCTCCTGCTCGTTGTCGTCCACCGCGTAGCCGGAGTCGCGGACCCGGGCGAGGGCGTCGACGAAGTCCTCGGGCGTCGTGATCGTCTTCTCGGTCGCGGCCGGCATGCCCGTACGGGACAGGATCGCCCGCACCTCGTCGTCCGGCGCCTGCGCGAGCAGCGCCTTGCCGACGCCGGTGGTGTGCGGCAGTACGCGCCGGCCCACCTCGGTGAACATCCGCACGGAGTGCCGCGAGGGCACCTGTGCGACGTAGACGACCTCGTCGCCGTCGAGCAGCGCCATGTTCGCCGTCTCGCCGGTCTCCTCGACCAGGCGGGCGAGGTACGGCCGGGCCCAGTGGCCCAGCAGCCGGGCGGAGCTCTCGCCGAGCCGGATCAGGCGGGGGGCCGAGCGCGTACCGCCGGTTGGGCTGCTGGCGGACGTAGCCGCTGGCCACCAGGGTGCGCATCAGCCGGTGGATGGTGGGCAGCGGCAGCCCGCTGCTCGTGGCCAGCTCGCTCAGGCCCACCTCGCCGCCGGCGTCGGCCATCCGCTCGAGCAGGTCGAAGGCACGCTCCAGGGACTGGACGCCTCCGGTGGCGGAGGAGGTTCTGGGCTCGGCGGAGGAGGGCACGGCGCGGGTCCTTCCGGGGGTGGGGTGGTAGTGCAGCCTACCGGGCCGTGGCCGGTGGCTCACGCTCGGTTCGTTCGCATGAAACCACTCTCCCGATATCCGGAAAGCGCCGGGTGAGGCGGGTGGTGTCCCGCGAGGGGTTGACGGGTGCGCCCGGGCGGCCGGAGACTGCGGGGCATCGCGCTTCAACAAAACGTTGAATCGCGGCAGTTGGCCCGTCGGGGCCGGACGGCCGAGGGGGCTCCCGTGATCGGCGCGGAACTGGTGGTGCGCTCGACGAGGGTCGTGACGCCGGAGGGGACGCGCCCGGCCTCCGTCGCCGTCGCGGACGGCCGCATCGCCGCCGTCCTGCCGTATGCCGCCGCACCGCCCGGGGTCCCGGTCGAGGACCTGGGGGACGACGTGCTGCTGCCCGGCCTCGTCGACACCCACGTTCACGTCAACGACCCGGGGCGCACCGAGTGGGAGGGCTTCGCCACCGCCACCCGGGCGGCGGCCGCCGGGGGGCGTCACCACCCTCGTCGACATGCCGCTCAACAGCGTCCCGCCCACGACCACCGTGACCGGCCTGCGCGTCAAACGCGCCGCGGCCCGGCCGGCGGTCCACGTCGACGTCGGCTTCTGGGGCGGGGCGCTGCCCGGCAACCGGGCGGAGCTGCGCCCGCTGCACGACGCGGGGGTCTTCGGCTTCAAGGCGTTCCTCTCGCCGTCCGGCGTGGAGGAGTTCCCGCACCTGGGCGCGGACGACCTGGAGGCGGTGGCCCGGGAGGTCGCCGGGTTCGGCGGGCTGCTGATCGTGCACGCCGAGGACGCCGGGCGGCTCGACGCCGCGCCGCCGCCCGGGGGCCCGCGCTACGCGGACTTCCTGGCCTCGCGGCCGCACGCGGCGGAGGACGCGGCCGTGGCGCGGCTGGTCGCGGTGGCCGGACGCCACGGCACGCGGATCCACGTCCTGCACCTGTCGTCCGCCGACGCGCTGGGCACGATCGCCGGTGCCCGGGCCCGGGGGCTGCCGGTCACCGCGGAGACGTGCCCGCACTTCCTGACGCTGACGGCCGAGGAAGTCCCGGACGGGGCAACCGAGTTCAAGTGCTGCCCGCCCATCAGGGAGGCCGCCAACCGGGACGCGCTCTGGGACGCCCTCGCCGCCGGGGTCGTGCAGTGCGTGGTCTCCGACCACTCGCCCTGCACCGCGGACCTCAAGGTCCCCGACTTCGGGCGGGCCTGGGGCGGCGTCTCCTCGCTGCAACTCGGCCTCTCCGCCGTCTGGACCGAGGCGCGGCGGCGCGGGCACGCCCTGGACGACGTGGCCCGCTGGATGGCCACCGCCCCCGCCGCGCTGGCGGGCCTGGCCCGCAAGGGGGCCGTCGAGGCCGGGCGGGACGCGGACTTCGCGGTCCTCGCCCCCGACGAGACCTTCACGGTCGACCCGGCCGCCCTCCACCACCGCAACCCGGTCACCGCCTACGCGGGGCGGACGCTGTACGGCGTCGTGCGGTCCACCTGGCTGCGCGGCCGCAGGATCCACCACCGCGGTGTCCTCGGCGGACCCGCCGGACGACTTCTGGAGCGCGCGTGACCTCTGCCTTCACCGCTGTGACGTCCTTCACCGGAGCCGCGGAGCCGTACCGCGGCGGCGACCCGTACGCCGACCACCGCTCCGCCGCCGTCCCCTTCGCCGGTCTGCCCGACCTGGCCGACCGGCGGCTGGGCGGCGCGGTGGTCGCCGCCAACGACGAGTTCTTCGCCGAACGGGAGAACCTGATCGTCCCCGGGCCGGCCCGCTTCGACCCCGAACGGTTCGGCCACAAGGGCAAGATCATGGACGGCTGGGAGACGCGGCGGCGCCGCGGCGTCTCGGCCGGGACGCCGCACCCGGACGACGGGGACCACGACTGGGCGCTGATACGGCTCGGGGCGCCGGGAGTCGTCCGTGGCGTCGTCGTCGACACCGCGCACTTCCGAGGCAACCACCCGCAGGCGGTCAGCATCGAGGCCGCGACGGTGGACGGTACGCCGTCCGTGGCCGAACTGGCGGACGCCGACTGGGAGTTGCTGATGCCGCCCACCCCCGTCGGCGGCCACGCCGCCAACGCCTTCGCCGTCCATCGCGAACAGCGCTTCACCCACCTGCGGCTCAACCAGCATCCCGACGGGGGAGTCGCCCGGCTGCGGATCCACGGCGAGGCCGTGCCGGACCCGGCCTGGGTCAGGGCGCTGGGCGTCCTCGACGTCGCCGCCCTGGAGAACGGCGGCCTCGTCGAGGACGCCTCCGACCGCTTCTTCTCCGCCCCCCTCGGCACGATCCTCCCCGGACGCCCGCGCCGCATGGACGAGGGCTGGGAGACGCGCCGCCGCCGGGACGGCGGCCACGACTGGGTCCGCTACCGGCTCGCGGGGCGCGCCGGGCTGCGAGCGGTCGAGATCGACACGGGATGCCTGAAGGGCAACTCGGCCGGCTGGGCGCGGATTTCGGTCCGGGACGACGGCGCGGCGGGCGCGTGGTCGGAGATCCTTCCCCGGACGCGCCTGGAGCCGGACGCGGTGCACCGCTTCGCGCTGGGGGGCGGGGTCCTCGCCACGCATCTGCGGCTGGACGTCTATCCGGACGGCGGGATAGGCCGGTTGAAGGTGTACGGGGAGCTGACGGAGGGGGCGTTGCGGGGGCTGGAGGAGCGGTGGGGGCGGGTGGGGTAGCTCTACACGCCGACCCGCACGTCGCTCAACCCGCCCCAGAACATGGCCTCGTACCCCTGCAGCAACCGCCCGTACCGCCGGGCCAGCCGCTCCGTCAGCGCCCCGTCCCGCAGGCCCTCCTCCACGGCCGCCCGGGCCAGTGCCTCGCCCTCCGGGTCGGGCCGGGCGAAGAAGTCGAAGAAGCCGCACGCTTCGTCGGAGAAGCCGTACCGCGAGCGCAACGCCCGCGCCACCGTCCCGCAATAGCCGCCCCACGTGGCGAAGTTGACGCTCAGTGCCACGACCACGTCCACCGGCTCCGCCTGCAGCGCCAGCCAGGCCGTGCAGGCGGGGTACGCCTGGCAGGGGACCGTCGGCTCGTGGGCGCGGACGACAGCCTCGTCCAGGCCACAGGCCGTGGCGAGCGGGCCGAGCAGGGGCAGCGCGACGTCCTCGCCGTCCGCGAGGGCGGTGAAGAAGGCGGCCGCCGCCGGGCCGCGACCGGCCGAACGCGCGGCCAGATGGCGGTAACTGACCCGGTCGGCGGCGATGACGTGATGCTGCTCCAGCGCGAACGCGGCGAGCAGCGAGCGCGGCGCGCCGCCGTCGGCGATCAGGGGGACGACGGGGTTGTCACCGGCTCCGGGAGCGAGCTCCCGTGCCGCGTCCTCAAGGACGTCCTGGGCTGTACGCGCCATCCCGCCAGCATAGCGAGGGCGGCTCGGCGGACGCCCGGGCTCAGCCGCCGCCCAGATAGAAGAGGAGGAAGAAGAAGCCGGCGATGAAGTGGACCGCGACGAGGTAGACGAAGGCGCGGAAGACGATCCCCCGCGGGGTGCGGTCCTCGATGTCCGTCTTCTTGGCCGCCGCCGCGCTCCCGGTGTCGTGAGCGGCGATCGGCTCGACGGTGTCACTCATGAGTGTCCCCTCCGGTTCGTTCCGGCGTCCCCCAGGCACAGCCCGGCGGCGCCGCTCTGCATCAGCGTGTGCATGAACAGCAGGTCCGCCCCGCCCTCCGAGACGGCGGAGATGCGGTGCGGGGTGAGCGAGTCGAAGTGGGCCGCGTCGCCGGGCGCGAGCACGTGCGCCGTCCCGCCGAGGACCAGCCGGAGCCGGCCCCCGGTGACGTAGAGCCACTCCTCGCCGGGGTGCACCCGTACCAGGTCCCCCTGGCCTCCGGGGCCGTGCGGCACGTGCAGCCGCAGGGCCTGCATGGCCCGGCCCGCCCCGCCGGCCCGCCAGTACGTCCAGCCGCCGGCCCGCTGGGCCTCCATGCGGCCGGCGCGCACGATCGGGTCGGCGGCCTGCGGCACCTCGCCGAGGAGGTCGGATACCGTCGTCTCGTACGTCCGTGCGAGGGTGAGCAGCATCGGCAGCGACGGCGTGCGGCGCCCGGTCTCCAGCCGGGACAGATGGGCGGGCGACAGTCCGGCGCGCGCCGCGGCGGCCTCCAGGGTCAGCCCGCTGCGCATCCGCAGGGCGCGCAACTGCGGGGCGACGGCGGGCAGCTCGTCGGCCGTGGGTTCGGTGGGTCCGGGCTCCGGGCTCATGTCTCCGGTATAGCCCCGGCGTGCCTCCGGGGCAAAGTTCTTTGCCTCCGAGGCAAAGGCCCTGCGGGAGGCCCCGGCGGTCGCGGGGGAGACCTCGAAGTCGCGCGGAAGGCCACGGAAGATCAGGTTCCGGTGAACGATGCGGAAACTTCGGCTTTTTGGCATTGACATGACAGGTCGCCGCCCCGTCATCCTGGGCGCATGAACATCCCCCACCGCATCGCGAAGGCCGGCGTCCTCGCCGCCCTGGCCTCCTCCCTCCTCCTCGGCGGCACCGCCCTCGCCGCCCCCGCCCCCTCCGCCCCGCTCTCCGGAGCGACCCTGAAGGCCGTCGGCCACGTCTGTTACTCGGCGCTGCCGTCGCAGGCCCACGACACCCTCGACCTGATCGACGAGGGCGGCCCCTACCCGTACCCCAAGGACGGGACGGTCTTCAGCAACCGGGAGGGCCAGCTGCCCCAGCAGCGCACCGGCTACTACCACGAGTTCACCGTGGTCACCCCGGGTTCGCCGGACCGGGGCGCGCGCCGGATCATCACCGGTGCGCAGGCGCAGGAGGACTACTACACCGCGGATCACTACCGGTCGTTCTCCCGCGTCGACTTCGCCTGCTGAGCGCCGGCCGGCTCCTTGTGCCGGGTCCGGCCGCCGTTCCCGTCGGGAGCGGCGGCCGGGCCATTGGGCGCGCCTGACGGAGCGTCATCCCGCCTGCGCCACAGGGCCGGAGCCTTCACGCCCCCCGCGCGCGCCTTCGCGCGAAGGGCGCCCGTGAGCCGGGGCCGGATGTCAGTGCCTGCCGTTACCGTTTTTCTCGTCCCGCAACACGATCCGCGCGCACGAGAAAGGCGGCGAACTGCCGTGTACCGCTGGGAGATCACCCGGGCCGCGCTGGCCCAGCGCGTCATCGCCACGGTGCGGAGCGACAGCTACGACCGGGCGGCCGAGACCGCGGGGACGCTGCTCTCCGCCGGTTTCACCAGCCTGGAGATATCGCTCGCCACGCCGTTCGGGCTGGAAGCGGTCGCCACCCTCGTCCGGGAGGCCGGGGACGAGGCGGTCATCGGCGCGGGCACGGTGCTCGACGCGGCCTCCGCCCGGCTGGCCGTCGAGGCGGGCGCCCGCTTCCTGGCCTCACCGGTGCTCGACGCCGAGGTCGTGCGCACCGGCCACCGCTACGGCGTCCCCGTCCTCCCCGGCGTCGCCACGCCGGCCGAGATCGTCCGCGCGCTGGAACTGGGCGCCGACGCGCTCAAGTTCTTCCCCGCCACGGGCCACCGCCCCGGCGTGCTGCGGGACATCCGGGCCGAGCTGCCCCAGGCGGCCCTGGTGCCCTGCGGGGACCTGGACGTCGACGCCGTCCCCGAGTGGATCGCCGCGGGGGCCGTCGCCTGCGCCCCGGGCCCCGCCCTGGCGGAGGGCGACCGGGACGCGGTGGCCAAGCGGGCCGAGGAGCTCTTCGCCCGGCTCGCGGAAGGTGACGAGTGCTGACGGCCGCGCGGCGGTCACGCCGCCAGCTCCCGGCCGAACTCGGTCAGCAGCATCGCCGAGGCCCCCAGCAGCAGCACCGCCGCCCCGGCGAGCAGCAGCCGGTAGGCCCGGGCCGTCATCCGGTGCCGGGTGCGGGCCACGACCACCGCGAAGAGCGCCTTGCTGCCCACCAGCAGGGCGTAGAAGCCGAGGACGAAGCCGCCCGCGCCGCCCGGCCCGTCCCGCCAGGCGTCCACCAGCAGCGGCGCCCCGGTCGTCAGCCAGAAGAGCCAGGGGTGCGGGCTCAGCAGATTGACGAGCGCCGCCTGCCGGAGCGTCCGGCGGCCCTGGGCGTGCGCCTCGGCCGTGCCGGTGCGCGGCATCTCGGCGGTCCGGGCCTCCCGGAGCGTGGAGAGGGCCAGCCACAGCAGGAAGAGCCCGCCCGCCACCCCGCCGGCGGCGACGGCCCGGTCCGGCAGCGCGGAGAGCGCCGTCACGGACAGCAGGACCACCGGCAGGTCGGTGAGCAGCGGCACCGCGGCCACCCGCAGCCCCGTCGCCAGCCCGCCGCGCAGGGTGCCGGAGAGGACCAGGGCGAGGAGGGGGCCGGGGGTGATCCCCGCGCTGAAGCCCAGTGCCACTCCGAGAGCCGTGATCCTCACCGCGCCCGTCCCTCCCGTCGCGTACCGGCCGTTCCGGAGCCGTCCCGTCCGGAGCCGTCCCGCCTGTCGTCCCGTGCCGGGCCCGATCCTGCCCCGGCCGCGTACCGGGCACCTCCGGAGTGCGCGCATATGCCGTACGCGTCGTACGCACCGTGCGCACCCCCGGCGGTCCCCGGTTCCGAACCGGCCTTGTCCGTACATCCGGACCTCAGGACTTCCCGTCAACCGGCCCCGGGGCTACCCTCCCTGGGTGGCGAAGCACCGACCCCTCCAGTTCAGCGTGGACCGCAGCAGCCCCGTCCCCCTCTACTACCAGCTGGCACAGCAGCTCGAGGCGGCCATCGAGCAGGGCGGGCTCGCGCCCGGCAGCCTGCTGGGCAACGAGATCGAGCTCGCCGCCCGGCTGGGCCTGTCCCGGCCCACCGTCCGCCAGGCCATCCAGTCGCTCGTCGACAAGGGGCTGCTGGTGCGCCGCCGCGGGGTCGGCACGCAGGTGGTGCACAGCCAGGTCAGGCGCCCGCTGGAGCTGAGCAGCCTCTACGACGACCTGGAGACGGCGGGCCAGCGCCCGGCGACCCGGCTGCTCTCCCACGCCGTCGAGCCGGCGACGGCCGAGGTCGCGGCGGCCCTCGGGGTCCCCGAGGGGGCCGAGGTCGTCCACATCGAGCGGCTGCGTCTCGCGCACGGCGAGCCCGTGGCGCACCTGCGCAACCACCTCCCGGCCGGGCTCCTCGACCTCGACGGCGACGTCCTGGCGGAGACCGGCCTGTACCGGCTGATGCGTACCGCCGGTATCACCCTGCACAGCGCCCGGCAGACCATCGGGGCGCGCGCCGCCACGCCCGAGGAGGCGGAGCTGCTCGGCGAGCCGGCGGGCGCGCCGTTGCTGACGATGGAGCGGACGACCTTCGACGACACGGGCCGGGCGGTGGAGTTCGGCTCCCACCTGTACCGGGCGTCGCGCTACTCCTTCGACTTCCAGCTGCTCGCCCGGGGATGAGGACGCCGTAAGGATGTTCTGACAAAGTATTGACGCGGTGTGGCGTGCGCCACTAGAACTCAGTGACCCGGCCGACGGCCGTGACGGATGGTGACGGATACTGGGGCGTCGGTTCCGCGGAAGCGGGACCCGGCCGCACCGTGACAGACAGTGGAAGGGCAAGTCCTCGTGGCAAGGGTTCGGACAGGCGTACGTGCGGTGAGCGCCGTGCTTGCGGTGGCGCTGGCCACCGCGCTGGCGGGGTGCAGCAGCACGGGCGGCAAGCGTGCGGAGGAGCGGGCCGCCAAGGCCGCCCAGGGGCGCGCCGCGGTCGACACCCCGCGGTGGACCTTCGCGATGGTCACCCATTCGGGCGATGGCGACACCTTCTGGGACATCGTGCAGAACGGCGCCAAGCAGGCGGCGGTGAAGGACAACATCAAGTTCCTCTACGCCCATGACGTCGAGGGCAACAAGCAGGCCCAGAGCGTCCAGGCCATGATCGACCAGAAGGTCGACGGACTGATCGTCACCCTCGCCAAGCCGGATGCCATGAAGGACGTGGTGGCGAAGGCGAAGAAGGCCGGCATCCCGGTCATCACCGTGAACTCGGGCTCGGAGGAGTCCAGGAAGTTCGGCGCCCTCACCCACATCGGCCAGGACGAGACCATCGCCGGCGAGGCCGTCGGCGACGAGCTCAACCAGCGCGGGAAGAAGAAGGCCGTCTGCGTCCTGCACGAGCAGGGCAACGTCGGCCACGAACAGCGCTGCGCCGGGGTGAAGAAGACCTTCAAGGGCGACCTGGAGAACCTCTACGTCGAGGGCACCAACATGCCCGGCGTCCAGTCGTCCCTGGAGGCCAAGCTCCAGTCGGACAAGGACATCGACGCGGTCGTCACCCTCGGTGCCCCCTTCGCGCCGACCGCCGTCAAGGCCGCCGAACAGGCGGGCAGCAGGGCCGAGATCGACACCTTCGACCTCAACGAGAAGGTCGCCGCCGCCCTCCAGGACGGCTCGCTCGGCTTCGCGGTGGACCAGCAGCCCTACCTCCAGGGCTACGAGGCCGTCGACCTGCTGTGGCTGTACAAGTACAACGCCGACGTCCTCGGCGGCGGCCGCCCGGTCCTCACCGGCCCCCAGATCATCACCAAGGACGACGCCAAGGCCCTGGCCGACTACGCGAAGCGGGGCACGCGATGAGCGCCCCCGCAACCGCCGAGGCCGAGGTGAGCCCGGCGCCGGCCCGTTCGTACGCGCGCCGCCTCCTGGGCCGTCCCGAGCTGGGCGCGGTCGTCGGCGCCGCCGCCGTCTTCCTCTTCTTCTCGTTCGTCGCCGAAAGCTTCCTGCGCGCCTCCAGCCTCTCCACCGTGCTGTACGCGTCGTCGACGATCGGCATCATGGCCGTCCCGGTGGCGCTGCTGATGATCGGCGGCGAGTTCGACCTGTCCGCCGGCGTCATGGTGACCAGCTCCGCGCTGGTCTCCTCGATGTTCAGCTACCAGATGACCGCCAACGTCTGGGTGGGTGTGGGCGTTTCGCTGCTCGTCACCCTGGCGATCGGCTTCTTCAACGGCTTCGTGCTCACCCGCACCAAGCTGCCGAGCTTCATCATCACGCTCGGCACGTTCCTGATGCTGACCGGCCTCAACCTCGGCTTCACCAAGCTCATCAGCGGCACCGTCTCCACCAAGACCATCGGGGACATGGAGGGCTTCGACTCCGCCCGCGCGGTGTTCGCCTCGCACTTCACGATCGGCGGCGTCGACCTCCAGGTCACCGTCCTGTGGTGGCTCGGCCTGGTCGCGCTGGCCACCTGGGTGCTGCTGCGCACCCGCGCCGGCAACTGGGTCTTCGCCGTCGGCGGCGGACCGGACGCCGCCCGCGCGGTCGGCGTCCCCGTCGCGCGCACCAAGATCGGCCTCTACATGGCGGTCGCCTTCAGCGCCTGGATCTCCGGGCAGCACCTGCTGATGTCCTACGACGTGGTGCAGTCGGGCGAGGGCGTCGGCAACGAACTGCTCTACATCATCGCCGCGGTGATCGGCGGCTGCCTGATGACCGGCGGCTACGGCTCGGCCATCGGGTCCGCGGTCGGCGCCTTCATCTTCGGCATGACGAGCAAGGGCATCGTGTACGCGCAGTGGAACCCGGACTGGTTCAAGTTCTTCCTCGGCGCGATGCTGCTGCTGGCGACCCTGCTGAACGCCTGGGTCCGGAAGCGCGCGGAGGCCAGTAAATGAGTGCCCTGGTGAAGCTGGCCGACGTCAGCAAGTACTACGGCAACATCCGCGCCCTCGAAGGGGTCTCCCTGGAGGTCCACGCGGGCGAGATCACCTGTGTGCTGGGCGACAACGGCGCCGGCAAGTCCACCCTCATCAAGATCATCGCGGGGCTGCACCGGCACGATGCCGGCACCTTCGAGATCGAGGGCGAGGAGGTCCGCCTCGGCTCGCCCCGCGAGGCCCTGGACCGCGGCATCGCCACGGTCTACCAGGACCTCGCCGTGGTGCCGCTGATGCCGGTGTGGCGCAACTTCTTCCTCGGCTCGGAGCCGACGAAGGGGGCGGGCCCCTTCAGGCGGCTCGACGTGCAGCAGATGCGCGAGACCACCCGCACCGAGCTGCACCGCATGGGCATCGACCTGCACGACGTCGACCAGCCCATCGGCACCCTCTCCGGCGGCCAGCGCCAGTGCGTGGCCATCGCCCGCGCCGTGCACTTCGGCGCCAAGGTGCTGGTGCTGGACGAGCCGACGGCCGCGCTCGGCGTCAAGCAGTCGGGCGTCGTCCTCAAGTACGTCGCCGCCGCCCGCGACGCGGGCCTGGGCGTGGTGCTGATCACCCACAACCCGCACCACGCGTACCTGGTCGGCGACCGCTTCGTCCTGCTCAAGCGGGGCGCGATGGCCGGCAGCCACGCCAAGTCGGAGATCGCCCTCGACGAGCTCACCCGCCAGATGGCGGGCGGCAGCGAGCTGGAGCAGCTCAGCCACGAGCTGGAGCGGGCCCCGGTGCCGGACGTCATCGGGGGCAAGCACATCGAGACACCCGAAGAGAACGCCTGACCACCCGCGGGGCCTGTCACCGACAGGCCCCGCCGCCCGTTGTGCGGCGCACGCCCCCGGTGAGGCACAATCGGCGACGCGGGCCGTGCCCGCGCCGACCGCATCCGCGAGGCCCCGGCCTCCCGAGACCACCGCAGGGACGACGACCTCGTGCGAGCACGCCCCCGATCATCCGCCGCAGCCCGTCCCGTGACGGAGGTGTCGCGATGAGCATCTACCGCGAGCGGGTGTACCGGGGCACGGCCAGAGCGACCGTCCTGCGCACCGCGGGCACCCGGGAGCGCCGCTCCCACCTCACGGCGCCGCGCGTGCCCACCGTCGGCATCGACATCGGCGGCACCAAGGTGATGGCCGGGTCGTCGACGCCGACGGCGCCATCCTGGAGAAGGTCCGCACCGAGACCCCCGACAAGTCCAAGAGCCCCCAAGGTCGTCGAGGACACCATCGTCGAGCTGGTCCTGGACCTCTCCGACCGGCACGACGTGCCACGCCGTGGGCATCGGCGCCGCCGGCTGGGTGGACGCCGACCGCAACCGCGTCCTGTTCGCCCCCCACCTGTCCTGGCGGAACGAGCCGCTGCGCGACCGCCTCGCCAGCCGCCTGTCCGTAACGGTCCTCGTGGACAACGACGCCAACACCGCCGCCTGGGCCGAGTGGCGCTTCGGCGCCGGCCGGGGCGAGGACCACCTGGTGATGATCACGCTGGGTACCGCATCGGCGGTGCCATCCTGGAGGACGGCCAGGTCAAGCGGGGCAAGTACGGGGTCGCCGGCGAGTTCGGCCACATGCAGGTCGTCCCCGGCGGGCACCGCTGGCCGTGCGGCAACCGCGGCTGCTGGGAGCAGTACAGCTCCGGCAACGCGCTGGTGCGCGAGGCCCGGCGAGCTGGCCGCCGCCGAGTCCCCGGTCGCCTACGGGATCATCGACCGCGTCGGCGGCAAACATCCCCGAGATCACCGGCCCGCTCATCACCGAGCTGGCCCCGCGGCGGGCGACGCCATGTGCGTCGAGCTCCTCCAGGACATCGGCCAGTGGCTGGGCGTCGGCATCGCCAACCTCGCCGCCCGCCCTCGACCCGTCCTGCTTCGTCATCGGCGGGGCGTCAGCGCCGCCGACGACCTGCTGATCGGCCCCGCCCGGGACGCCTTCCGCCGCCATCTGACCGGCCGCGGCTACCGGCCCGAGCCGCATCGTGCAAGGCCCAGCTCGGCCCCGAGGCGGCATGGTCGGGCGCCGCGGACCTGGCCCGCCTGGTCGCCCGCCGCTTCCGCCGCGCCAACCGGCGGCGCGTCGAGCGCTACGAGCGTACGCGCAGGCCGGCCGCGGGTGATCACCATGGAGCACACCGAGCGCGAGACGGAACGACCCCGGGAGCCGGCCGGCGGAGCCCCGGCGGCACCGCTGGCTCAAGCCGTGTGATCGTCTTCCTGCTCATCGCGATCCCCGCCGGCTACCTCTACATCTCCGCCATGCAGAGCCGCGGCGGCAGCGGCACCAAGCAGGAACAGGCCGCCGCCACCGGCCTGGAGGAGGGCTGGCCCTCCCGGCTCCAGCGGCGCATCTACGAGGTGACCGTCGCACCGGACGCGAGGAGCGTGGCCCACTTCGAGACCAACTCCTGGAAGTCCAGCTCGCGCTGTACCTGCAGTTCACGACCACGCGTGAACGGCTCGGCCCGTGGCTGGACGAGCACGGCCTCTCGAAGTCCGACTTCGAGGACGACGACATCACCATCGACGAGGACGAGACCGCCCGCGTCGGCTGGAAGTTCGGCGAGGGCCACCACTGGACGGGCGCGGTCCGCGAGGAGGACAAGCCCAAGCCCAGCCTGGAGGTCGTCGTCAACCTCGACGACCGAACCGTCCGCGCGTGTTCGTCGTGTCGACGACTACGCCCTGAACCGACACAGCGGCACGTGGCGCCCGGCGCGGGCATCGGCGTCGGGCGAGTCAGTAGCCGCGGGTGGCGCTTACAGTGCCCGTGCACTGCCCCTCGCCCTCCGTCCGGTATTCCTTCTCCGCCACATGTACGAAGAAGTCCGGCTGTTCTCCCCGGTGGGTGTGCTGGAAGTCGCCATAGGTCTCGATGCGCTGGAAACCTACGTCGGACATCAGTCGCCGGGTGTAATCCTTCCGCAGCGGGAACATGTTGAGGTGGTACGTGAGTCGTCCGGGAAGCTGTACCGCATGCGGCACAGGCCCTCGTCGACGTGGTCCGGCTCTACAACGACGTCCTCACCGCAGTAGTAGTACCTCTGCTTGCTGGTGTACCTGTCGTCCAGCATCGCGTCGTAATTGCGCTGGTCGAGTACGAGGATTCCGTCGTGCTTGAGCATGGCGTAGAACTCGGCCAGGGCCTTGCGGCGGTCACGCTCCGAGAAGAGGTGTGTGAAGGAGTTGCCGAGGCAGACGATGGCGTCGTACTCCCCGTGGACGTCTCTGCTGAGCCACCGCCAGTCCGCCCGCACGACTCGCAGGATGTGCCCTCCGTACTGTGCGCCGTTCTTGAAGGCCCTCTCCAGCATGTCTGCGCTGCCGTCGGCGCTCACGGTCTCGAATCCGGCATCCAACAGTCGTACGGAGTGAAAGCCTGTGCCCGTCGCGACGTCGAGCACACTCCGCACCCCCCACATGCGCAGCAGGTCGATGAAGAAATTTCCTTCGCTCTCCGTCCTCTTCTCCCAATCTATGAGCGAGTCCCACTTCTCGACAAAGCTGGGGATGTATTCCTCCGTGTAGTGCCCGGTTTCGCGCACTTCGACAGGGTTGTCGCCGAACTCCTGGCCGGTTGCACCATGATGGGGAACCTTTCAGTCGTAAGGAATCTGTCCCGGCGCGGCACCCCGGGTGGTGGAGGGCGCGTCCGGTCGCTCCCGTCACTTGAGGTGGCGGATGCTGTGGTCTTCGACGTAGGCCGCCAGGCCACTGATGCCGAACTCCCGCCCGATCCGCTCTGTTTGATGCCACCGAAAGGCATGCGCAGGTCGAGGGATTCAGAGGCGTGGGTATTGATGAACGTGCAGCCGGCCTCGACGCGGCGGGCCAGCGCGATCCGCGGTCGGGGTTGCTGGTCCACACCGACGAACCCAGCCCGTACTCGCTGTCGTTGGCCCACTCCAGAGCCCCGACGTTCGTCGTCGTAGGCGATGAGGGGCACGACGGGCCGAACTGTTCCTGGCGGGAGACCGGGGCGGTGTGCTCAGCGTCCCGCACGACGTGCGGCAGGACGTAGTAGCCGTTGTCCCAGCCTTCCGGGTCGAGCTTGCGGCCGAGCCGGACCAGGTTCGCCGCGGAGTTGCGGGTGTGCTCCAGCAGGTTGAGGACCTTCTTGTACTGCGCTTCGTTTGTTCAGCGGCCCGAACGCGGCGTCCGGGTCGAGGCCGTGGCCGACCGCGTACTCGTCAACCCGCTCGCAGAAGGCGTCGGCGAAGCGCCGGTAGATACCACGCGGCAACATAGATGCGTTTGACCGCGAGAGCAGATCTGGCCGCTGCGTGTGTAGACACCCTTGAGCATCCGGTCGAGTGCGGCGTCGATGTCGACATCATCGAGCACGATCGCGGGTCGTTGCCGGCCGAGTTCGAGAGTGACGTTCTTGATGGTCCCCGCCGGCGGCGCCTAGGACCTTCCGCCCGGTCTCGGTCCCACCGGTGAAGCCGATCTTGCGCACCAGCGGATGGGGAGCACAGGGCGGCGCCGGTGTCGCCCCGCCCTGCACCACGTTAAGCACCCCGGGGGGCAGGAGCGCGGCCATCCGGCCCAGCGCGAGGGCGAGTGCCGCCGGGGCGGAAGGCGACGGTTTGAGCACCAGGGTGTTGCCGGTGGCTAGTGCCGGGGCCAGCTTCATCATGGCCAGTACGATCGCAGGTTCCACGGCACGATCGCCGCCGCCACGCCGCGCGGGACCTTCTCGAGGCTGATGAAAACTCTCCTCGTCGTCGAACTGGACGGGCCTCAGGAACTCCTCGGCCAGCGACCGCGGTGTGCCGCACGAATCCGGCGGCGAGCGCGAAGTCCATCTGCGCCTCCCGTACGACGCCCCCGTGCTCGCGGACGAGTTGCGGGGCCAGTTCGTCGGCTGATGCCGCTGAGGACGTCGGCTGCTGCCAGTAATTTCCGCGCCCGTTCGATCGCCGGGACGTCCCGCCAGGTGAGGAACGCCTCGTGCGCGCTGCGCACGGCGTGGTCCACATCGTCGGCTGTGCCGACCGTGACCTCGGCGACGACCTCGTCGAGCCGTCCGGGGTCGTGTACGGCCCTCATGTTCCCGGGCGTGTGTCATCTTGCCGCCACGATGAGATGGCCGACGCGCGGGATCGTCGTTGCCATGGTGAACTCCTCTGTTCGCGTAGCACGCCGGAATTCGCCGTGCCCGGCATCCCCGTGTGTCAGAAGGCCGTCAGGTAGTGATCGATTTCCCAGTTGCCGACCCCGGTGTGCCAGTCGAAGAACTCCTCGCGTTTGAGCGCGGCGAAATACTCGCTCACCCCGGCCCCGGCGGCGTCCAGCGCACCCGTGACAACCGGGTCCGCGCACATCGCGTCCACCGCGTGGAGCAGCGTCGGCGGCAGCTCAGGAGGTCTGTCCGGGCGGAGCCCCGCGTACGCCCGGCGCGCCCGGGTCGAGTTCGCGGTCCAGGCCGTCGAGTCCGGCGGCCAGCGACGCCGCCAGCGCCAGGTACGGGTTGGCCGCAACCGTCCGCACCGCGCAGCTCGATCCGGTCGGCCGTCGGGCACGCGGATGTAGTGGGTGCGGTCGTTGCCGCCATAAGTCGCCCGCCGCGGCGCCCTAGGTGGCTCCGACCGTGTGGAAGTCGCGCTCGTGCGCTTGTAGGAGTTGACGGTGGGCGCGCAGCACTGCTTGCAGCCCCGGGGGCGTGGGTGAGCACCCCGGCCAGGAAGCGGTAGGCCATGCTGGAGAGCCCAAGACCGTGCGCGTCGGAGCTGTCGCTGTCGGCCGGGAACAGCGGGACGATCGCCGTGTCCAAAGCGAAAGGTGCAGGTGCATCCCGGAGCCGGTGCGGTCGGCGAAGGGCTTGGGCATGAAAGTGGCGGTCATTCCACGGGCCTCGGCCAGTGTCGAGATCAGGTATCGGGCTGTGATGACCCGGTCGGCCGTGGTCAGCGCGTCGGCGAAGGCGAAGTTCTGCTCGAACTGCCCGTTGGCGTCCTCGTGGTCGTTGGCGTAGTTTGCCACCAGCCCAGTACGTTCATCGCCGCCGAGACCTCGGTGAGATGGTCGTACATTCGGGTCAGGCCGCGGGCGTCGTAGCAGGGGCGTAGGGCATCATCGCGGACGTCGGCGACGCGCAGTTGCCCACCGGTCTCCCTGGTGACCAAGAAGTATTCGATCTCAGCACCGGCCCGCAGTTCCAGCGAGTGCGAGGCGGCCCGGGCCAGCAGGGTCCGGAGCACGACCCGTGGGCGTACGGCCAGGGCCTTCCCTCCACCTGCGGGTCGCAGTGCACCAGCGCCAGTCCTTTGCGCACCGATGGCAACGGTGTGTACGAAGCCGGGGTCGGGCAGTACGATCACGTCCGGATCATGCGGCTGCTGCCCCAGCGCGCCTGCCGCATAGCCGGCGAAACC
Source organism: Streptomyces thioluteus (assembly GCF_039535865.1). Lineage (NCBI taxonomy): Bacteria > Bacillati > Actinomycetota > Actinomycetes > Kitasatosporales > Streptomycetaceae > Streptomyces > Streptomyces thioluteus. The sequence continues at coordinate 13,664 of NZ_BAAAXZ010000103.1, read as the reverse complement.
CACGCCATTGCGCTCGAATTCCTCGCACGCGGAGATCGGCACCAGCTTCGCGCACGGCTTGCCGGTGAGGTCGACGAACAGTGCCAGCAGGAATTCGACCCGTCGGCGCGCGCCCGTTCGGTCAGGGGCGATGCCGGTGCGGACTGCCGCGCCGGCAGAACGTCGAGCAACATGCGGTACCTCCTGGGCCCCTCCGGTGTCGCTGCCGGAGGGATCGAGTGGATGCGGAAACAGGTGCCACGTCTGCGACAAGGTCAGCCCCACGGGCACTGGCCGTTTTGTGACACGATATTCACACCCGGTGCGCTTGTCGTCGCCACACGAGTCCGGCACCGTGCTTCTCGACGAATTCGGCGATGATGGTGTCCTGTTCCTTTCTCAGGTCTCGGCCCCGGCACAATGAGTCGAGCGCCGAACTCAACCTGCGGTGCGTTTGCTGTGCGACGTCATAAGGCGTGCTGGTGAATGCCACCAACTGGTACAATGGGGTGTACAATCCGGATATTGCTCATGCAACCGCCGCTCCAGTGCGCGGCGTTCGTGAAATGACGGACTGGTGACGTGCGCGGAGAGTTCCTGAAGGTTTCGCAAGGACAGTTCCGCCAACGCGTGCCCCGCCGCAACCCGCGTTCCGCTGTATTTCTCCACGATGTTCTCCATCACGGCGCCGTCGCGTAACGGGCCCCCGATCGGGCGCTCTCCAGTAGCCCGGACAGCGGTGGCCGCGTCCTCGAAGCTGCAGTTGATGCCCTGCCCGAAGAACGGTACGACGGCGTGCGCGGCGTCCCCCACACAGCACCGTGCGCCCGTGATGGTAGGGGGCGCAACTGATGATGCGGAGCCTGCTGGGCGTGCGTGACATCGAGCTCCTGGCCGACCTCGGGCATCGGTCGAACACGTCGGGGAACTCGCTGGCGCAGTAGGCGTGGACCGCTTCGGGTGAGGACAGGCCCGAGAAACTGCCGCCGTGGAGCGCCGCGTTCCATCGGTTTGAACAGACTCGTGGTGAACGTCTGGTCCCGGTTCGGCTGGGCCTGGAGGAAAACGAGTCACCCGCAGGCCAAGGTGCATGCCGCGGTGGGGTCGGCGGTAGGCCGGTAACTCCATATCGTCGATCTCGGTATTACCCGTGGTCCCCCCCCCCCCCCCCGATGGTGTCGCGGGGGAAAAGTGAACCCACCATGTACATGCGGCTCGTCCTAATTGCAAACCGCCACAAGAGTACAGCAATCCGCAGAAGGGACACACCGCGCGGTCATTACCTCCCCAAGTACTGTGAAAGAGAACAGTTTGACGGAAATAACAACATACCGAGGGTCAGGCATACGCAGGGGAAGGTAGTTTGTTCACCGATAATCTATACAGCCGGAACCACTGAACAGGGATTAGAATAAGCGATGTGACCAGCCAGGGGCGCGAGCACCGGACGGTGCCAGGTTTGAGCGGGGCTCGTCCACACGAATTGATCATCGCAGACATTCTGGTCGAATCCCACATTGCGTGTACAGGATCCCAGAAGTAGGAAATGGCGTCAAAGGTACCACGCTAAACTGCCTACCCTGTCAGGGTCACACCTCTACGGCCCCGCTCTGACATAGCCACCCTGAAGGCGACAAAAATTCGGACAACAGCCTCCCCCCCCCGATAGGTATCGGGTCGTCTGTCGGGACCCCTGCTAGACCCACCGTTTTCCAGTCTCCCCGCCGCCGACCCGCCCTCCCAGAAAGCCCCTTGCTCGCCCACTGGGCCCCGCTTCACCGAGAGTCCCCCCCAGGTCATGATCCTGGCATCGTTCCACCATCCCCCATATACGCCACACCCCCAACCTGACGCCGGTCCGCGCTGCCACGCCCATCGCACCCCCCACTCGGCTCTCGAATCTCCTCCTTTTTTTCTCAACCACACACACCTACCGTACCCTCGATTTCGCCCCACGCTCCCCCTTTCTGCCCCCCCCCTTCTCTCCAGATCACGATTACCTAGGCCCCCCTGCCCCTCCCTGGTGCTTTTCACCTTAATCAGTCTCAAGTGTGCCCCCGGCACTCTGCCGTGCTTGTAGTCTGACCCCACCCCCGTCTTACGTGGTGTCCCCCGGCACAACTTTTTTCCGTCGGTCCCGCCGCTACCCTGTACTCTTCGGATCCACCACCCCCCCGCCTACTGGTCTATTTCCCTTGCCATTCGATAGCTACTCCGGCTTCTTCCACCCCGACAGTGCGCCCCCCTGGTACATTCGACAGCAGCCCCGACCCCCCTTTCGCTGTGCTACGGTATCCGGGACTCGGGAGTGGCGCTGCCCGTGTTACCTCCCTCGCGGACTCGTTCCTCCCCTTCCTCGACCATCGTTTTTTCCTCTTCTGCTCTCTTTCTTCTTTTCTTTTTCCTCCTTCCCCCCTTCCTGAGCCCAGCACCCGAGCTTCGCCTCCGTCACACCTCGTACGCCCCCGACACCCCGCCGGACGACGCCCTGCCGGCCCTGCCACCTTTTCTTTTTGACTACCGGCGGACGGCCTGCGCCGGCGACCTGGTCCGCTCACTGGCGGACCGGAGTGCTCGCGGGTCCTGGAAGCACTGGTCACCGACTCGGACCCCGTCCCCCGTGGCCCCACCTGGGACACCCTCGACCGCGCCGTACGGCGAGCGGGTCCTGGGGAGTGGAACGGGGCCCCGAAGAGCTTCCCGCGGACGCCGCTGCACGAACTAATCAGTGGGACAGGCCCGCTGACGCCGACGCCGTGTGCGGTGTGTGTGCGACGGCACTCATGACCTATCGCCGCGCTGACGGGCGCGCAACCCACTCGCCCGGCAACCTGCTCGAAGCAGGGTGCTCGGTGAGAGGACTTCGTCGCGATCGCGCTGACAAGTCGCTGGACGCGGTGATCAGCATCTGGCCGTGTCAAGCCTGCGCGGCCCTTACTCCTGCCCATTCGACCCGGGACTACCCGCCGAACGCATAACCTACATGCCTCGACGAACCGCCCGACCGCCCTGCACCCTGACCGAGACGGTACCCGTGGAGAGGTACACGGGGCACTCCGTCACGCAGTCACGGATGAGGAGCTCCGTAGCCCTGGTCGGCACGCCATGCCGCTAATGATCTACACCTCCGGCCGACCGGCCGCCCCCAAGGGCGTCGTATCGAGCACCACGCCTGGCACTACCCATCCACCGCGGCCCGCAACACGCTTCCGCATGACCGGCAGGACCGTTCCTGCACCCCGCTGGCCTTCGACCTCACCATCACCGCCCTGTGGGACCGCCATTGACAAGCGGCCGGCACGTCCACCTGACCAGCCCTGGAGGAGCTGCGGTCCAGCCAGGCCTGATCAAGGCCAAACCCGGCCACTCCCCTGCTCACCACACTCCCGAGACGGGCGTCCCCGTCCCACACCCTCATCTCGGCGGCGAAGCCCTCCACACCGACCACCTCGCCACCTGGAGGACCAGCTACCCGGCGTTAGATCATCAACGCCTACGGCCCCCGAATCCACCGTCAACATCCACCGTACCAACACGTAAGCGAAGACACCCGACGGTCCCGTCCCCATCGACGGAGCCCTTCGCCAACACCACAGGTCTACGTCTCGAACCTCGGCCCTGCGGCCCGTCGCCCCGCACCCCCCACCGGAGAGCTGTACCTCGCCGGAGAAGACAACTCGACCGCGCTACCTCGGCCGCCCGCCCTCACCCGCGAACGCTTCACCGCCAATCCCCACAGCAGCCACCCCGGCGCCCGCAGTACCGCACGGCGACCTCGCCCATGGAAAACCCACGACGGCCACCCTCACCTAGACGGACGCGCCGACCACCAGATCAAACTCCGCGGCCAGCCGCATCGAACCCGCGAAATCGAAACCACCCTCACCGCACAGACCGGCATCACCACAAGCCACCGTGTACAAAATCCGTGAGGACCAGCCGGCGACCAGCGCCTCGTCGCCTACTCTTCCGTCAACGACTCACCGGATACACGAGAAAACCGTGCGCGACGCCATCACGAGCGCACTGCCCGACTACATGGTCCCCAAGCGCACTCGTCACCTCGACGCCCTCCCCCTCAACCCCAACGGCAAACTCGACCGCACCGCCTCCCGCCCCGCCTATCGGCATCCACGCCGGACGAGCACCTCGCACCCCCCGCGGAAGAGTCTCTGCACACTCTTCGCCGAAGTCCTCCGGCGCGACTCGTCCCATCGACGACAACTTCTTCCGACCTCGCGGACACTCCCTCCTTCGCACCCGCCTCGTCTCCCGCCACCCGACACCGCCACTCGGCGTCAATGTCCACCGGCAGCTCTCGGAGACGCCGGACCGTGCGGGTCTCGCGAGGCCCTCGACGCGTCGGGCACCGTCCGGCCACCGCGCTCACCGCGAGGCCGCGCCCCGAGCGCATTCCCGCACTCTCCTACGCCCAGCAACGCCTCTGTTCCTACACCAGTCGAAGGACCATCGGCGACTACAAACACCGTGCTCACGCTGCGGGTTCGGCGGCGCGCTCGACGTGGACGCCCTGCGCGCGGCGACGGTGACGTCGGTCGCCCGGCACGAGAGGCCTGCTGCGGTCTTCACCGAAGGACGAGCAAGGCGCGTACCAGATCGTGCTGCCCGTGGAGGCGGCCTCGACGCCTTCACCGTCGTCGACTGGCCCGAGGGAGGGGAGATCGGCGACCAGCTCGACGAAGCCGTCGGCCACTGCTTAACCTCGCCCAGCGAACTCCCGCGCGCACCTCCTGTTCCGGGTGTCGGAGCGGGAGCACGTTACTGCTGCTCCTCATCCACCACATCGCCAGTGGACGCCTGGTCCGCGCCCCACTGGCCCAGACCTCACCGCCGCCTACGCGGCTCCGCGTCCCGCAAGCGAGGCGCCATGTGGGGCCCCGCTCACCGTCCTAGTACGCCGGACTACGCGCTTTCTGGCAGAGGAGATTCCTCGGCGACGACACCGATGCCGACAGCCTCGCGGGCGCCAGCTCGCTACTGGAAAGCCAGCTCGCCGGCCTGCCGAACAGCTCGACCTCCCCAACCGACCGGCCCCGACCGGCGGTCGCGGGGTACTAGGGGGGAAGCTGTTCCCGTTCACCGTGCCGACGGGAGACTGCCCACAACCGCGGCTGACGGAGCTGGCCCCCGAAGCGACCAAACACCAGGTGCCTTCATGGTGAACCAGGCTGCGGCGCCGTCCTGCCTCACCCGTCTGGGGCGCCGGTGAGGACATTCGATCGGCACCACCCGTCCCGGACGCACGGACGACGCCGCCCGACGACCTGACGGGCTCTTCATTCAACCACGCTGGCCTCCGCACCGCACACGTCCGGTGACCCCGACCTTCCGCCGGCTCCTCGACCGCGTGCGGGACACCGACCTGGCCGCCTACGGCACCAGGATCGTCCCCTTCGAGCGGCTGCGTCGAGCGCTGAAACGGCACGCACGCTGTCCCCTATCACCCGCTCTTCCAGGTCCTGCTGACGTTCAAACAAAACGGACCACGAAGGCGCGACTGAAGGAATCTCCGAGCTTAGCGGGGCTCACCGTCGCACTTGGGAAGTCCAGCGGACATCGTCGAAGTGCGACCTCTCCTTCGGCGTTCGCGGAGTCCTCGGACACGTCTTCGTGCAAACCAACGGCATCGACAGACGGCGAATGGACTCAGTACGAATCCTCGACCGCGGTCCGCCCAGACGCGCGACGCGGACCTGGTTCGCTGCGGGTTGCTCGGAAGACGTTCACCACAGCCGGACCGCGGCCGATCGGCGCCGTCGAGTGATGGACGCAGGCCCAGTAGCGGGAGCGGTTTGATTAGCTCTAGGTGGAGTGGAACGGGGCCCCGACCGAGCTTCGGGACACCGCTGAACTGAAATGATAAAGCGAAGCGGAGGCCCGGGTGACGCCGGACGCCGTGCGCGTGATGCTTCTGCACGGCACCACCTGACCTACGCCGAGCTGGACCGGCCCAGCACCCGCCCAACAGCTCGCGGCACATGCCGGGAGAAGGCTCGGTGCCGGAGGATTCGTCGCGATCGCCCTGGCCAATCGTTGGACGCGGTGCAGTCTATGTCATGTCTGGCCGTGATCAAGGACCGGCGCGGCACTCCCGTGCTCAAACTCGACCGGACTGAACCCCGCCGAACCGCATCACAGTACACTGCTCGATATATTCCCGGACGCCAGCGGCCCTGACCCTCACCGCGACCCCATACCGACCGCTTAGTAGACAAGCCGGTCCCACCACACAGGGCGAGACCCTCCCTCACCCGCATGTCGTTCAGATAAGCCGGCCAGCCCTACCGCCCCACTGCGTAACGGCAGCCATGCACGCCGCTACCTATGATCTACACACCTCCGGCTCGACCGGCCGCTCCCAAGGGCGTCGTCATCGAGCAACACGCCCTGGCCACCTACCTCCACCGCGCCCGCAACACTACACCGCCATGACCGCCGTGACCGTCTGCACTCACCCCTGGCCTTGACCTCACCATCACCGCCCTGTAGGACGCCTCTCCACCACCCCCCCCCCGCCGGCGGCACGTCCACCTGACCAGCCTGGAGGAGGCTGAGGTCAGCCCAGCCTGATTCAAGGCCACACCAGCCACCTCCCCCTGCCACCCACACTCCCCGAGGAACGGGTCCCCGTCCCACACCCTACATCCTCGCGGCGAAGCCTCCACAACGACCACCTCGGCCACCTGGGGCGGACCCAGACACCCCGGGTTCAGATCCAATCAACGCCTCAGGGGCCCACCGAATCACCACCCGTCAAACATCACCGACCACCACTTAAGCGCAAGCACCCCTGGACGGTCCCGTCACCATCCGGACGGCCCTTCGCCAACACCCAGGTTAGTCCTGGACTCGGCCCTGCGCCCCGGTCGCCACCGGCGTCCAACGGACGACGCACCCTCGTTGACCTCAGCCGGTGAAGAGCGCCCGCGGACTACCTCCGGACCGCCCCGCGCTGACCGCACGAACGCTTCACCGCCAACCCTCCAGCCGCGTTCCCGGCGCCCGCATGTACCGCACCGGCGACCTCGCCCACTGGTAACACCACGGCCACCTCACCTACGACGGACGCGCGACCACCAGATCAGCTGCGTGGGACACACCGCATCGACCTACACACGAGATGAGAGCATCACCGGTGAAGCCACACACACCCCCCACCACACTCTGCCACAGAGCCCTATCTCACACAGACGGCAATGCACGCCCCCACACGCACCATACACGGTGAACACCTTAACAACACGCGCACGAAAGACCAACCGCGGCGGACAACGCCCACTCGTCAGCCCCTATAGTCCCTAGGTTCGTCCAACGACTCCACCGAACTACGGCGAGCCACCCTTCGGGAACGCCCATGGCCTAGCGCACTCCCCGACAATGACTCCATGCTGCCCCTCCCTCTCGCCTACCGTCACCCTCGACGCACCTCAACCCCCAATCACCCCCAACGGCCAAGCTCGACCGCACCTCCCTACTCCCGCCACCGCCTACGTCGGCATCACAACCCAAAACATCCAAGACCTAGAAGGGACGCCAACCGAACCCCCCACCCCGCTTACCCACCCGCGACAGATGAGCTCCCGTATCACTGCACCCACCTCTCTTCGCGAAGTCCTCGGCGCCGACCCATCCGGCACCCCACCGACGACAACCATTCTTCGACCATCGGCGGACCACATCGCGATATCTCGCAACCGACTCGTCAGTCCGCGCCCGCCCACCGGCCACTCGGCGCCTACGTTGACACTGTCCGTGCGGCAGTTCTTCGAGACGCGACGATCCGCAGGGATCTCGGGGGCGTTTTTTCGACCGGGCCGGCCGTGCGCGTGGCGCGCTCACGGCAAGGCCGCGCCCGAGCGCCACCGATCCTCCTACCACGCCCAGCAGCGCCTCTGGTTCCTCCACCAGCTCGAGGACCATCGGCGGGACCTTACAAACATCCCCACACCCTCCGCCTCACCGGACCCCCGAACCGGCGCCCTGCACGGCCGCGCTCAACAGACCTCCTCGCTCGCCCGAAGCCTGCGCACACACCTTACACCGAGGACGACGAGGCCCCGTCAGGTGATCCACGCCTGGGAGCCGGAATGCTGCCGCTCGGCGTGGCGCACGACACCGGGGAGGCGAGCTGGACGCGATCGCCCTCACCGGGGGCTGCAATACACGCTGTGGAACCTCACGGACGGGCATCCCGGTGCGGGCCACGCTGTTACGGATCTCGGAGCAGGAGCACGTACTGCTGCTCCTCATCCACCACTCGCCACCGACGCCTGGTCCCGCACCCCGCTGGCTCACGACCTCGCCGCCGCCTTACCTTCGGGAGCGCTGGCGGCGACGCGCGGCGCCTGGGAGCCGCTGCCCGTGCAGTACGCCGACTAGCGCAGCTGGCCTCCACACCCCCCCCACACCCATACGGGAGGTTTCGGCGACCGAGGGCGACGCCGAGGACCCCCGCGTGGCAGGCAAAAGCCTACTGGACACGGCAGCTCGCCGACCTGCCCGAGCAGCTCACATCCCCACCGACCGGCCCGGGGGCCCCGGGGGGGGGGGGCCGTGGCGAGCAGGACGGGACCGCGTCGCCTTCTCGCTCGACGCGGACCTGTACGGCGGCTACCCGAGATTGGCCAGGGCACCCACTCGAGTACGTTCATGGTGGTGCAGGGCGGCGCTTCGCCGTACTGCTATCCCGCGGGCGCGGGGAGGACATCCGATCGGCACCCCGGTCGCCGGACGCACCGACGACCGCACGGAGGAACCTGGTCGGCTTCTCGTGAACACGCCTTCTGTCATGCGCAACGACACCATCGGACCAACCCCACCTTCCGGGCACTGCTGTCAGGTTGGTGGGGAAGGGAACGCGCCCGTACCGACCTGGCCGCCTACGCGCACCAGGAACACACCCTTCCCACACCTGAGAGGCGGCGGTGGAGCCGCCCGCTGAACCCGGCCCGTACTCTGGCGCACCATACGCTCTTCCAGGTGATGTGATCCTGAGCACGGCGGAAGACGGACCGGACGCCTCGTGGCGCTGCAGGGGCTGGGGTCGGCGCGGAGCGCAGCCGGCTAGGCGGCCAAGGTCGGACTTGCGTCGCGCTCGCCGAGGTCCGGCGGACGGTGAGGGCGGAGCACGGGTGACGGCGCGCTGGACTTCCGGACCGACCGTCGGACAGTTCCACGGCCCGGTCCATGGGTCGGACACGGTTCGTGGCGGACGCACTCTGCAGGAACAAGAGTAACCGATAGTCACAGCCAGATCCCCGAGTGTGCGGCCCTTGCGTCCCGGGTGCCGGTGCTGACGGGCTCGTAACGGCTGCTCGATGCATCGAACCGGGGGGAACGGCCCCTAGCTGGAGGGGCGGACGCCCCCCGACGCTGCCGGAACTGTTCCGCGGACAGCCAGGCGCTCGGAGACTGCCACAGGCGGTCACCGGCCGCTGGTGCCGGGGGCGGGACGACGGTGTCGTACGCCGAATCGTACCGCGCTAGCCAATGTCACGGCTGGCCCGGCTGCTGCGGCAGCAGCACCCGCGGGTGCGGCCGGGCACGCCGTAGTGAGTCCATGCTGTATGGAGCAACGGTCACGCCCGCCCAGTCGTGGCACCAGAACCATGCTAGGCCCCCATCACACACACGCCAAGGCGGCAGGTACGAGGCGCCTCAAACGGTGAAACCTGCAACGACACGTATCACCTCGGACCGGATTGCGGCAACTGGTAGTATGGTGGCAGCGACACACGCGCGTACGCCTGAAGGCCTCACCGACCGGGCCGAGGCGGCGCGCGCCGGGCAGCTGGGCGCCGCGGGGTGATGGTGGTTCGACGACGTTCGGCCGGCCGCTCCCCGTCCGGCTCGGAGGCCCGAGCCGGCCCCTGCACCGCACCAGCACCAGCACCAGCACCAGCACCAGCTCCAGCACAGATCTCCATCCGGATCCGGATCCGGATCCCGGCTCGCGCTACGGGTACGTCGACGATGGATCCGGAGGTGGGACTGCGCCAGCAGGATCTCGCGTACGTGATGTACCACTCCGGGTCCCCAACCCCCCCACACCGCTGGGGTTCGTGGACCTGGTCGCGAACACACAACGTAGCTGGCGGCCCACGGGCCCGAGTCTACAGCGAGCGGGAATGTTAAACGAACGCTGCCTGCACGCCCCGCACGCGTATGCGACGTGTCCTGCATTACGAGAGTGGCGTTGCCCCTGGTCTCGGCAGGACACGGTCGTCAGGCACCTCCCGCGAAACTGGACCCGGGCCGCGATCACCGACCTGATCACCGCTCACGACATCACGCGATTCCACCTCCACCGGACGGTCTTCCGGGTCGCGCGGAGGAGGCACCGGAGTGCTTCGCCGGTGTGCGGGAGGTGCCTGACCCCTTCCCCCCCTGGCGGATCGTGGTTCTCGCCCGCGCGGTGGCCGGGTCCTCGCCCACCACCCTGCGGATCGTGACTGACGTCACCTGTAGGTGCCGACCGAGACGACGCCTTGTCGCGTGACGCAGCACGAGGTAACCGCGCCGACGAGTCCCGCGGCAGCCTGCGGTCCAGGGGCGGGCGGACGAGGGAACACCCGGGCCCTACGTGCTCGACTCCACGCGTACCTCCAGCGGCTGCGGCCGGACTGCCGGCGAAGCATGCTTCACATCTCCGGCTCCGTCAATGAGGCGCGAGGCTATACGTATGGACCACGTCCCCAGATCTGACCTGTGAGCGGCGATTACGTCGGCCGATCCCCTCGGCGATGTACCGGCGAGCGGACTCTGACTACACGATCAACTGGCGAACCTGGTCCCGCCTACAACGCGGCGGCTGAACTGGAAGTACATGAGCCCGCGGCCCGAGACCAGGTCAAGTATCCGCGGCTTCCGGGTGGAAACTGGCGAGATCGAGGCGGTCATGGCCACGCAGCCCGGACCGGGGGCAACTATGGCACCGCCGTCGTCGTGCGCGGCACGAGGCACGGCACCGACCCCGCGCGCCTAGTCGGCTACGCTAGGTCCGGCCGCAGGCGGGCCGGGACGGGCGAGTCGACCCGGACGCGCTGAATCCGCCTTTCCTCCCGCCAGGCGCATAGGCCGGGGACACCTACATGGTGGTCGCCGTCGGCGTTCGTGGTCCTCGCATCCCTGCCGCTGACCGCCAACGCAAACTGGACCGCAAGGCGCTGTCAAACGCGACACAAGACTACGGGTGCGCGTCCACCGGGAGCGGCCGGGGCCGCCCGACCCAACCCTGCGACGGACGCGCTGTGCACGCTTCGCCGAGGTGCTCGGCACACGCCTAAGCGTCCGCGGTGGGCGTCGACCGACGCGGTTCTTCGATCTGGCGCGGACGGACCACACGCATCCTTCCATCAGCTCAGTCAGCCGGGGCCCGCACGCCGCCGTGTCGACTCGCCACACTCGCACGTCGCGTAAAACGGACGTCTTCGAGCACCAGTCGGACGGCCCGGCTGGCCGCCGTGCTGACGGACCGGGACGACGCGGCACTCCGTCCGGAGGCCGAAGCGGTGCCGCCGTACGGTCCCGCCCCGTGACCCCGTGATGGCCCGCATCGCGAACTGGGGACGGGCGGCGACGACTTCAACCCGTCAGGTCGTGGTGTCCCTGCGCCCGCTGGTGGACCGGCGACACGCCGTCTCCGGCCTGCAACGGTAGTGCTCGACCACCATGACGCGCTGCGACACCTGCGCGTACCTGGCCCGACGGGAGGCACGGAGGTACCGCGCCCCGGGACAAGTGTGCGGCCGCGGAACGTCTGAGCGTCGTCTAAACGCGGGCCCCCGGACAGCCCACCGGACGCACACACGGCAGAGCTGCGACGTCAAGCCCTACGTGGAGGGACTGGCCCGCGCCGCCGCACGGGACGGCTCGCAACGCCAGCCGCAGGGCCGCCATGCTCCAGGCGGTCCTGGCGACGGCACCGGACGACACGGGACGGCACGAGGCGGGACCGCCGGCGGCGGAACGGCGTGCTGATACTTGGTCGCCACCACACTGGTGGTCGGACTCGGTGACGGGAGCAATCGTGTAACGGAACCTGCCCGCGGCCTACCGGGCGAGGAGCCCGCCCCGGTGCGCACCTCGTGGCGGCAGTGGGCCACGTCCCTGCAGGATGGCCACCGACCCCCGCGTCGAGGCGGAGAGCCCGACACTCACTGGGGAGCACACGATCACCGGGGCGGGCACCCTGCGGCGGAAACACGTCGCACGACACGACTCCAGGGAGAAGCCGGAGCAGCAATCGGCCTCGATCCTGGCCCCGCACACGACCGAGGACCCTGCTCACGCGACCTGCCGGGGGCCGTCACAAACGGCGAGCGTGCACGACGTCCTGCCCTGACCCGCCTTCACGCGTTCGCCGTCGCCGCGGGTGGCGGCGCGGACGCGGCGGAGGACCGACGAGCCCGTCGTACTCGACCTGCGAGAGCCCAACACGGCCAGGCACGAGGAGGCACCGTGCGGGCGCAGAGGTGAAAGTTACTCCGGCAGCCAGCATAAACAGGCTTGCTGGTCACTAAACACGGCCATCCACCCGGTGCGGCTGGCTCCGGACGTCACTTACTGGCGCGGCTGCACACCAGGACGGCGACGCGCTCCGGGGACGGCTCAAGCACGGTGAAAGGAAGCAGTGCGGGCCGTACCGGGCGACGCCTCGGCTACGCCTGCTGCGCCACCTCAACCCCACCCGCGGGCCCCGCCTAGCCGCACGCCTTCCGAGCCCGACTCGCTTCAACTACCTGGGCCGCAGGGGTTACACCCCGCACCGGCACCCCGGAACGTGGACCGTCACGCGGCGGCGGCCTCGCCGCTCGCGGCCACAGCGCCGATGGCCCACGCGGTGGACTGAGCGCCGGTCGTCACGAGGGGCGGACGGCACCCACGACTGCGCTCGAGTGGACCTACGCCGCCGCTGGTCCGCGATCACGACGCCCGCCGCCTGGCGAGCAATGGTTCCGGCGCGCTGGAAGCCCTGTGGAGCAGGCCGACGAGGCGGCACCCGGTCGCGCTGCACACCCGTTCCGACGTGACCACTCGGCTCGCTCAGCCAGTCCGAGATCGAGGAATTCGAGTCCGACCTTTGAGTCCGAGTGGAGATCTGAGCAGGAGCCAGCAACCGACACCGTGGCGCGCTGAAGATCCCCTTTGAGGGGAAATCCTTCCGCTCTCCCACGCTGCAAGACGGGCTTCGGTTCCTCGGGTTGCTGGCACACCGAGGGGCCCGATCTAATCGGCCCAGGTCGCGCCTTAGACCTGGAGGGCCACTTCGACGGCGGCCCGGACGCGCGAGGCGGCCGGCCCCCCGCTCGCGCCGGCGCCGGCACGCGAACCAGACGCCGGGCGCGCGTTCCGGCACGCGCAGAGCAGACGCGGGCCTGGCCCAACTGGTCACTGCAGCGAGGTGCGACTGCAGTGGCAGGACCGACCTGAGCACGCCCCTTGTCCGAGAGGAGCGGCCGGCGGAGGCCGATCCGGCTCGCGGCCGCACGACCGTGACGCACCCCGTTTTCGACCCTGGGCCGGCCCCCGCTGCTGCGTCTTCACCGCCATCCGGCTGTCCCGCCGACCGCGTGACGCCTGGTGTATGCACACAACCACCACATCGTGCCTGGACGGGCGGGTCAAATGCCGGTCTGCTGCGCAAATAATGGCGAGAGAAAAAA